>DATLYR010000049.1 GCA_035574475.1 Nevskiales bacterium
CGCCCGCTGAAGCCCTGCTTGCGCAGCTCGGCGGCGATCTCGCCGCCGGCCTGGCCGGCGCCGGCGATGACGAAGGTCTGGTTGGCGTCACTCATGCAGCAATCCGTCGGCACACGGAAAGGCCGCGCACTTTACCGGGAATCCGGCGCAGTGTCACCGGAATCCCGATGAGTGACATCGGCTGTTTGCGGTAGGTTCGATGCAGGAGCCGGCCCGCCGGCGACTCTTGGTCGCGCGCAGGCGCGCTCCTACAAGGCCACATCAGCGGTAGGGTGCGCATTGCGCACTCTACAAGGCATAGGGTTTCAGGGGCGGCTCTTCGGTGGTCAGATGCAAATCAGGCAAACCCGCCTCGGCATCGCGCTGCAGGATGTCGAGCAGGATGTTGACGCTGTCCGATGCCAGGGCTGGATCAGCGATGAGCGGCAGCGGGTTCAGGCACAGCGCCATGCCGCCGGCGCGGGCCACGTCGGCCGGCCCCGGATTCGAGATCGCATCCACCGCCAGCTCGAAGGCGATGCGGTCGGTGGTGCCGATGGTCACGTGATCCACCACGTTCAGCGGGCAGACGTCCTGCATCAGGATGTTGGCCACGCGCGGATTGTTCTGGCCCCAGTCGAGTGCGGCGGTCGGCACCGGCAGCACCGGCTGCACCAGCTCGTCGGTGAGCGTGTACAGGTTGGTGTAGTCGATGTCGCCCGGCGTCTCGTCGCCGGCATTGAGCGCAGTGATGAAGTTCGAGCCCGCCGAGAACTGGTAGAAAGCCGCCGGCATGCCGAGCGGATTCTGCACGCCCTGCCCGGTCGGATCGGCGATCAGCGTGCCGTGGTTGGGGCCGGCGATCAGCACGAAGTCCGCGACCGCATCCCGCGCCGAGGGCCACCACTTGAGCGCCCAGCGCGGCATGGTCGCGCCCTGGCTGTGGCCGATCATCGCCACCTTGCGACCGGTCGCGGCATGCATGCTGCGCAGCGCATGCACGACGTACTCGGCGGAAATCTGCTGGTCGCCCAGTCCGCGGTCGGGATAGGTCACGGCGCAGACGTCGAAACCGCGCGCGGCCAGCAGCGGGAGATAGTTCCACTGGTATTGCTCGTAGCCGGCGGTGAAGGTGCCATGCACCAGCAGCACCGGCGGCTTGTCCGGGTGCGTGAACGGCGTGCACAGCAGCGCAGTGTCGAGCGCGGCGAGATCGGTTTCCAGCGCCGGCTCGGTGCTGGCGCCGAAGCGCCCGCCGCCGAGGCTGCCATCGCCATCGCCGGAGCCGCCGCAGCCGACCAGCGCGATGATGCAGGCGACCACCGCAACTCTTGTCCCCTCCCACCCGCGGCGGGGGCAAGCCTCGGATCCCCTCCCCCTTTTATGGGGGAGAGTCAGGGTGGGGGTGTATTGCTCATTCGCCACGATACGTCACCCAGTTCTTGTCGGTTTCGCGCAGGCGCACCTCGTGCAGCAGCCGGCCGAAGCGCTGGTGCATCACCTGCCAGAACAGCACCACCAGGTTCTCGGCGGTCGGGTTGATGCCGCGGCACAGCTCGGAGTTGTGGTTCAGGTGGCGGTGGTCGGCGTCCTCGACGATCAGTTCCTTGATCGCGTCGCGCACCTCGGTCAGGTTCACGATCACGCCAGTGTCCGGGTCCACGCCACCGCGCAGCGTGACCTCGATCACGTAGTTGTGGCCGTGGCCGTACTCACGCGCGCAGGGGCCGTAGAGGGCGTGGTTCTGCTCCGGCGTCAGCTTGTCCGACCACAGCCGGTGCGCGGCGGAGAAGCGCTCGCGGCGGGTCAGGTAGACGATGGGGGCGGCTTTATTCGTCATTACAGTGGATCTCCAGGGTCGCGCCGGTCAGGGGGGCTGAACGGGCGCGGTCCAGGAGGAATTCTACCGTCGGAACGACCTGGGCCGGGGTGGTGCGGGGATTCAGCCCCAGGGCCTCGGTCATGGGCGTGCGCAGGGTGCCGGGGGCGATGGCATTGACCCGGATGCCATGCGGGCGGCCCTCCAGCGCCAGCGCCTCGGTCAGCCCGACCACCGCGTGCTTGGACGCGGCATAGGCGGCAAAGCCGGGAAACTTCTGCAGGCCGCGGATGCCGGCCAGCGAGGCGACGTTGACGATATCGCCCTGCAGCGCCGCCTCGCGCCACAGGCGCATGGCCGCGCGACAGGTGTTGAAGCTGCCGGTGACGTTGATGGCCAGCGCCTCGTCGAAGCGCTCGGGCGTCAGATCCGCGAACACGCTGCCCTGGGCCAGCACGGCGGCGCTGTTGACCAGCGCATCCGGCCGGAAGTCGCGGATGGCCTGCTCGACCGCCGCGGCATCGGCCACATCCAGCGGGTAGGCCTTGACGGTGTCGCCCAGCTCGCCGGCCAGCCGCCGCACCCGCTCCGCCCGCCGCCCGGCCACCGCAACCTGCCAGCCGAGCGCGGCCAGCTGGCGCGCCACGGCCTCGCCGAGGCCGGAACCGCCGCCGGTGATGAATACGGATCTGGAGGTCTGCGTCATCCCGCCATTATCCCGCCATTTGCCGGGCGTTGCGCGCAGCCTACTTCAGGTGCTGGCGCGCGAAGGCGACGATGTCGCGCCGCGCCTGCGTGACCTCCGGGAACATGCGCTTGAACAGCGGGAAGGCGTGCGGCAGCAGCGGCCACACGTCAACCTGGACATCCACGCCGGCGGCGCGCGCCTGCTTCGCCGCCAGCAGCGTGTCGTCGAGCAGCACTTCGGTTTCGCCGACCAGGAAGTACAGCGGCGGCAGGCCGGCATAGTCGCCGTAGAGCGGTGACAGCTCCGGGTCGGAGCCGTCCAGGTCCGCGGCATACAGCTGCAGCATGCGGCCCATGGTGTGCAGCGGGATCATCGGGTCGCGGCGGATGTTGCGCACCCGCGCCGGCGGCGCATGCACGCGCGCCATCTCGGTGACCGGCGAGATCGGCACCGCGCAGGCCGGCAGCGGCAGGCCGAGGCGCTTCAAGCGCAGCAGCAGGCCCAGCGTGAGGTTGCCGCCGGCCGACTCGCCCGCCACCAGGATGCGGTTCGGCGCAAAGCCCAGCTCGAGCAGGCCGCGGTAGGCGCGCTCGCAGTCGTCCAGCGCGGCCGGGTACTTGTGGAAAGGCGCCAGCCGGTAATCGGGCATGAAGCCGATCGCGTCGAGGTCCTTGCACAGCGCCGCCATGAACGGCAGGTGCACCGAGGGTACGGCCGGAATCAGGAAACCGCCGCCGTGCAGGTATAGCACGGCGTTACCATCGGTGCGGCGCCAGTCGCCCAGTGCCGGGCCCGGCACGCGGTTGACGATGCGGTACTCCAGCGGCAGCCCGCCGGCGCGCGGCGGCTGGCCCGCCAGGCGCACGTGCTCGCGCACGACGCGCTGCACCGAGGTCAGCGCGAACAGCCGGATCAGCGTCTTGAGCACCACGCGCAGCACGCCCACCCAGAAGCGCGAGCGCGCGCTGATCTTGATCGGCTTGATTTGATAATTCATGTGTTTGTCCCCAGGGCCTGCAGTGGGCGGCGATCAAGTCTAGCCGCGCCGGGTGCGGTGGCGTCATCCATTCAGGCGAGCCTCGTCTGGACGAGGGCAGCCCTGCGGCCTGCATCGTGCCGCGGGGCGCGTCAGACGCCTCATTCCGTAACCCAGTTCTCCAGCTTGAGCTTTGGAACCCGCCTGAATTCGCGCAGGTTATTGGTGACCAGCACCGCCCCCACCGCCAGCGCATGCGCGGCGATTTGCAGGTCGAGGCCACCAATCAACTGGCCTCTGGCCTCTAGCTGCGCGCGCAGCTGCCCGTAAGCCCGGGCCGCGGTCTCGTCCCATGCCAAGACGTCCAGCCTCGATAACAGCTCGTCAATCTCCACCTGTATTCTGCGCCCCTGCGGGTGCCGGGCGGCGCCATAGCACAACTCCGCCGCCACGATGCTGGAAAGGGCGACATTACCGTCAGTAATGCCTTCCAGTCGTTTGCGCACTTCCAGCGGCTTGCGACGCAGAATGTAGGAGCAGGTATTGGTATCCAACATCCATGTCGTACGCTTCATCAGAAAACCTTCCTGGGTTTCGGTGGCACATCGCGACGGTCTGAAAGAAATGACTCGTCCACGCCGGGCCGATCAAAGAACGGGGCCCAGTTCCTGCTGCGCTTGGGCGTCAGCACCAGCTTCCTGCCGCGGCGCTCGACGATCACCTCGTCGCAGTCGAGGCGATAGTCCTTGGGCAAGCGCACCGCCTGGCTGCGGCCGGTCATGAATACTTTTGCGGTGGCGCTCACGACGGCCTCCGGGTGATATATATCATGTCATATATCATACCCTTTTCCGGCCTCGAATGGACAAAAGGCAGCCCGACTACATCCGGAAGATGCCGTAGCGCGGGTCGCCGATGGGTGTATTAAGCGCCGCCGACAGCGCGATGCCGAGCGCGTTGCGCGTGTCCACCGGATCCAGGATGCCATCGTCCCAGATTTCCGAGGTGGCCCAGTAGGCCGACTGCTTGCGCTTGAACTCGGCGAGCACCGGATCGCGGATGGCGGCGATGTCGGTCTCGGTGAGCTGTTTACCCTGCTTCTGCATCTGGCGGATCTTCACGTCGGCCAGGGTATTGGCGGCCTGCTCGGCGCCCATCACCGAAATCTGGTGGTTGGGCCAGCTGAACACGAAACGCGAGTCGAAGGCGCGCCCGCTCATGCCGTAGTTGCCGGCGCCGAAGGAGCCGTGGCACATGACGGTGAACTTGGGCACTTCCGAACAGCTCACCGCCATGATCATTTTCGCGCCGTCCTTGGTGATGCCGCGGCGCTCGTACTCGCGCCCGACCATGAAGCCGGTGATGTTCTGCAGGAACAGGATCGGCGTGCGGTTCTGGTTGCACAGCTCGATGAAGTGCGTGCCCTTGAGTGCGCTGTCGTTGAAGAGCACGCCGTTGTTGGCGAGGATGCCGATCTTGTAACCCCACAGGTGGGCGTAGCCGCAGATCAGGGTCTTGCCGTAGTTGGGCTGATACTCGTGGAAGCGCGAGCCATCCACCAGCCGCGCGATGACCTCGCGCATGTCGAACTGCGCCTTGATGTCGCGCGGCAGGATGCCGTACAGCTCGGCGGGGTCGTAGTAGGGCGCCTCGGGCTCCTGCCATTCGATCTGCGTCTTTTGCGGCCGCTTGAACTGGCCGACGATGTCGCGCGCGATGGCGATGGCCTCTTCCTCCGACGAGGCCGGGTAGTCGGCGGTGCCGGACACGCTGGTGTGCATGTCGCAGCCGCCCAGCTCGTCCACCGTGTTTTCTTCGCCGGTGGCGGCCTTCACCAGCGGCGGGCCGGCCAGAAAGATCGCGCCGGTGCCGCGCACGATGACGTTGTAATCCGACAGGCCCGGCACATAGGCGCCGCCGGCGGTGCAGTGGCCGAGCACCACCGCCACCTGCTGCACGCCCATCTTCGACAGGATGCACTGGTTGCGGAAAATGCGGCCGGCGTAGTACTTATCGGCGAACAGTTCGGCCTGCAGCGGCAAAAAGCCGCCGGCGGAGTCGCACAGGTGCACGACCGGCAGGCGATTCTCGATGGCGACGTCGAGCGCGCGCACGGTTTTCTTCACCGACAGCGGGTACCAGGCGCCGCCCTTCACGCTGGCGTCGCCGGCGTTGATCAGGACCTCGCGCCCGGACACGATGCCGATGCCGGTGACCACGCCTGCGCCCGGCACCTCGCCGCCATAGGCCTCGTTGGCTGCCAGCGAGGACAGCTCCAAGAAGGGCGTGCCGGGATCGAGCAACTGATCGAGGCGCTCGCGCACCAGCAGCTTGTTCTGCTTGCGCAGGCGCTCGACGTCGCGCGCGGGGCGCTCGAAGCGCGCCTTGCGCTGCTTCTCGCGGAATTCCTCCGCCAGCCTGCGGTTGTGCGCAGCATTGGCCTGGAACTCGGCCGAGGCGGTGTTGAGGGCGGATTCGATTCTTTTCATGCGTGTTCTCTCCTGTAGGAGCGCGCCTGCGCGCGACTCTAGCCGTGGTCGCGGGCAGGGCCCGCTCCTACAGGCTCCAGTGTCAGCAGCAGTGCATCACGGTCGAAGGTCTGGCCCTGGTCGAAATGCACCGCCGCGACCACGCCGTCGCGCGGAGCAACGATGGTGGTCTCCATCTTCATGCTCTCCATGACCAGCAGCACCTGGCCCTTGGCCACGGCATCGCCGGCCTTGACCGCGACCGACACCAGGCTGCCGGGCATCGGCGCACGGATCCTGTCCTCGCCGGCGCCATGTGCCTGGTGCGCGAGACGCGCCAGCGGATGCTCGTAGCTCAGCTGATACGCCTCGCCGTCCACGTGCACGAAGACCTCGTCGCCGCGCGTGGCGATCAGCACCTCGACGGTCTCGCCGTTGACGGTCAGCCAGGCATGGCCGTCGGCGCCGGTCTTGAGGTCCACCGGGATCACCCGCTCGCCGA
This sequence comes from Nevskiales bacterium, assembly GCA_035574475.1. Lineage (NCBI taxonomy): Bacteria > Pseudomonadati > Pseudomonadota > Gammaproteobacteria > Nevskiales > Nevskiales bacterium. The sequence continues at coordinate 6,433 of DATLYR010000049.1, forward strand.
CGTGCAGGCGGTAGCCGGTTTTCGCGCGCGACAGCTCGACGTTGATTTCGGTGTCGCCGATTCTAAAAGCGTGATGCATGTACCTTATCTCCTGTAGGAGCGCGCCTGCGCGCGACTCCAGCCGCGGTCGCGGGCGGGGCCCGCTCCTAGAACAGGATCCGTCAATTTCTCCACCCGCCCATCGCCGCGTGCAGGTCGGGCACGGCGTCGGCCACGTCGCGCATCGGGCGCGTCACCAGCGCGGCGGCCGCGAGCAGCCTGTGCAGCGTGACCTCGTCCAGCGCCGGGTCGGCCGCGATCTCCGGATGCGCGTCCAGGAAACCGGTGTGGATCTCGCCCTTGACGAAGGCCGGGTGGTTCAGCAGCCGGCGCAAGAATGCGGTATTCGTCTTGCAGCCCAGCAGCACCGTGTCGCGCAGCGCGCGGTCGGCGCGGGCGATGGCATCGCGGCGGTCCGTGCCGCGCACGATGAGTTTCGCAATCATGGGATCGAACGCAGCCGTCACTTCACCACCCTCGACGATGCCACTGTCCCAGCGCAAGCCCTCGCCCGCAGGCACGCGCAGCCGCAGCACCGGGCCGGTAGTGGGCGTATAGCCGCGGCCCGGATCCTCGGCGTAGATGCGGAATTCGATCGCATGCCCCTGCGCCTTGACCTCGGCCTGGCCGTAGCCGAGCGTCTCGCCGGCGGCGATGCGCAGCTGTTCCTGCACCAGGTCGATGCCGGTGATCTCTTCCGTCACCGGGTGCTCCACCTGCAGGCGGGTGTTCATTTCCAGAAAGTAGAACTCACCACCCTGGCCAAAAATGAATTCCACCGTGCCGGCGTTGCGATAACCAATGGCACGCGCGATGCCGGCCGCGGTCTCGCAGATCTCCTGGCGCTTGGTCGCGCTCAGCGCCGGCGAGGGCGTCTCTTCGACGATCTTCTGGAAACGGCGCTGCACAGAGCACTCGCGCTCGAACACGTGCACCACGTTACCGTGCGCATCGCCCAGCACCTGCACCTCGATGTGGCGCGGGTTTTCGATGTAGCGCTCGGCATACAGCCGCCCGTCGCCGAAGTAGCGCTGGCCCTCCGAGCGCGCGCGCTCGATCTCCTGCTCGAGCAGGGCGAGGTCGCGTACGATGCGCATGCCCTTGCCGCCGCCGCCCGCGCTGGGCTTGATCAGCAGCGGTGCGCCGACTTTCCGCGCGCGCTCGACGAAGCTCGCCGGGTCGTCGTCCTCGATGGCGGAGGGCGCGACCGGGAAGCCGGCCTTCTGCACATAGTTGCGGGCGCGCACCTTGTCGCCCATGAGGTCGATCTGTTCCGGCGTTGGTCCGACGAAGCGGATGCCCGCGGCCTCGACGGCCTCGCAGAACCGGCGGTTCTCGGACAGGAAGCCGTAGCCTGGGTGTATGGCGCCTGCCCCGGCAGACCTGGCCGCAGCGATGATCTGCGCGCCGTCGAGGTAGGCCGCCACCGGCGTGCTGCCCGTGATCTCGATCGCCTGGTCAGCCAGCTTCACCGCCAGCGTGCCGCGGTCGGCGGCGTGGTAGACGACGACACCCTTGAGACCCAGCCGCTGCACGGTGCGCAGCACGCGCACCGCGATCTCGCCGCGGTTGGCGACCAGCACGGTGTCGAAAGGCCATTGGCCGGTGTCAGGTATTGCGCGGTTCATGCTCGTTTCCCCGGGAAGGCTTTCTCGATGCGGCTGGCGATCCGCGTCAGCCGCTGCATCTCCTGCTTGAGGTCGCTGGCCGCGATGCCCTCGCACAGGACGGTCGTGATCTGGTCGGCGATGGCGTCGATGTCCAGCGTGCCGCGGCCGGCGCTGCGCCCGGCGACGGAATTCGCCATATAACCCCAGGCATGGTGCTCGATGCCGCCGTAGACGAGGTCGCGCAGCAGGGCCGGCGGCAGGTCGGCACGGAACTCGCCCGCCTTCACCCCGTCGCGGATCACGTCCAGCAGGAACTGGGTATAGCGCCGGTTCTTTGCATGCAGCGTGGAGCCGCGGTAACCCTGCGCCGAACGCACCTCGCGGAACATCAGCCGGCACAGCTGCGGGTAGTCGCGCACGCTGCGCAGATGCCGCCAGACCAGCAGCCGCAGCCGCGGGCGCGCGCCCTGCACGGCGGCCAGGTCGCGCGCGTAGTCGCCGAACATCTCCTCGTACCAGTGCTCGAGCACCTTGAGCAGCAGCTCGCGCTTGGTCGGGAAATACTTGAACACCGTGCCCTCGACCACGCCGATGCGCGCGGCGATCTCGGACACGGCCGCCTGCTCGTAGCCCTTCTCGCAGAACACGGCACGTGCGGCGGTGAGGATCTCGTCCACGCGCTGCTCGCGCGCCAGGCGGGGCTTGGGTTTCCGACTCATCTGTGCCCCCCTCCCCCCATCACGGGGACAGAAAGTGCGAACCCGGGCTTCAACGACCGGTCCATTTCGGCGGGCGCTTTTCCTGGAAGGCGGCCATGCCCTCCTTCGCGTCCTGCGTCGAGGACATCACCGGCACCATCGCCTGTGCATACTCCAGCGACTCGCGCAGCGACATGTCGCGCATGGCGTTGTAGGCCTGCTTGCCCAGGCGGATGGCGGTCGGCGACTTGTCGGTGATGCGCGCCAGCAGCCAGTCGAGCTTGGCGTCCAGCTCGGCCCGCGGCACCACGTAGTTCACCACGCCCCAGTCGAGCAATTCCTTCGCGGTAAATTGCTCGCCGGTGATGCACATCTCCTGCAGCCTGCGCGGCGGCAGGACGCGCAGCATGTAGGGCAGGATCATCATCGGCGTGACGCCAATCTTCGACTCGGTGGTGCCGAAGCGGATGTCGTCCGCCGCCACCGCCATGTCGCAGGCGCAGAGCAGACCGAAGCCGCCGGCCATGACATGGCCGTTGACGCGCGCGATCACCGGCAGCGTACATTCCTGCAGGCGCTTGAACAGGTCCACGATGTAATGCCGCGGGCGGGCGAAGTCCACCGCGAAGGCGCCGCCCTGCACGTTCTTCGCCAGATCCGCGCCGGCACAGAAGGCCTTGTCACCGGCGCCGGTGAGAACGATCGCGCGCGTCTCGCCGTCGGCCATGGCCTGGGCAATGCCCTGGTCGATCGTTCGCACCACCTGTTCGTTGAGCGCGTTGCGGCGCTCCTCGCGGTTGATCGTGATCCAGGTCACGACGCCGCGGCGCTCGATCAGTACCGGTTCCGACATGGCGGCTGCTCCCTATATCCAGTTGTCTATTGAGTACGGCTTATTACCGATTTGAAACATGTTTATGTTGATAAGCAACGGTCTTACGGTTACCGTTATTAGTTGTTAAGTGAGTACAACTCACCAGTCTAGGCCAAGCGTGCCCGCCGGGCAAGCACGGTCCGCGGACGGCGCTTTTTCCGTAGGATGGAAACATGGACCTCAAGAACACGACCGTGCTCATCACCGGCGCCGCCGGCAGCCTGGGCCAGGCCGTGGCCGCCGCCTTCGCCGAGGCCGGCGCCAGACGGGTGCTGGTGGACGTCAGCGAAAGCGGCCTGCGTACCGCCTATCCCGGCGATGACCCGCAGCAGCTGCTGGCCGCCACCGACCTGCTCGATCCCGCCTCGGTCGCCAGGACGATCGATGCCGTGCTGGCGAAGTTCGGGCGCATCGATGCGCTGTGCAACATCGCCGGGGGCTTTACGATGGGCACGCCGGTGCATGCCACGCCCGCGGCAGACTGGAAGAAGATGTGGGACATCAACACACAGACGATGCTGAATGCCGTGCAGGCCGTGGTGCCGAAGATGCTGGCCGCCGGCGGCGGGCGCATCGTCAACATCGGCGCCGGCCCCGGCCTGAAGGGCGCGGCGCTGATGGGCGCCTACAGCGTGGCCAAGAGCGCCGTGATCCGCCTGACCGAGGCCATGAGCGCGGAGCTGCGCGAACAGAACATCAACGTCAACTGCGTGCTGCCGAGCACCATCGATACGCCGCCCAACCGCGCCGCCATGCCCGACGCCGACCCTTCGAGGTGGGTCGCGCCGCGCGACCTGGCCACGGTCATCCGCTTTCTGTGCTCGGACGAGGCCCGCGCCATCCACGGCGCGGCGATACCGGTGGTGGGGTTAAGCTAGGAACGCATTGCGTTCCGTCACCCCGGCGCAAGCCGGGGTCCAGTGCCTTGCCTGACCGATCCGAACGAGAGTCCCTGGATTCCGGCTTACGCCGGAATGACGCAGGAGATGGAGAATGACCGCCAAAACCCGCGAACAGCAGCTCGACGAACTGCTCGACAAGCAGGCGATCTACGAACTGATCATGGCCTATGCCAATGCCGCCGACCGGCACGATCACGCCAAGATGCGAGCGCTGTACCACGCCGACGCGATCGACGAGCACGGCCATTTCGCCAGGGGCCCGGCGATGGACTTCATCGACAAGCTGCCGGAAATCCAGAAGGGCATGGACATCCTGCACCACAACGTCACCACAGTGAATCTCAAGCTCAATGGCCATTACGCCGAGGGCGAGGTTTACATCATCGCCTTCCACAAGGTGAAGGACGGGAGCAAGGGCTACGACGTGCTGATTGGCGGGCGCTACTTCGACAAGTACGAGAAGCGCGATGGCGTGTGGAAGTTCAGCCACCGCTCGATCGTCGCCGACTGGGCCTATCCTGCCACGCCCTCGAAAGTGGACCTGGAGCACCCCTTCCTGGCCGGCGCCTATCTCGGCCGGCCGGGGCCGGGCGATCCTTCCTACGGCTTTTTTTCTCTGTTCAAGTGGGGCCAACGCTGAACATCCACGGTCTGTCGCAGCTGCTGGACTGGGCCACCACCCCCGGTTCGCCGCCGACGTTCTCGCCTTTCGGCGCGGATCCTTGCCTGCTGTTCGAGGCGGACGGTGCCGGTCCGCCCGCTGTGGAACAGGCACGGATCGCGGACTGGCTGCGGCAGCTGCCCTGTCCCACGCTGGGCATCGCCACCGAGGCCGGTACTCCGCTCGCGCAGGCCTGCGACGTGCTGGTTGCCAGTGCCGCTGAGGCTGCGCCGCTCGTCGAGAACATCCGCCGCAATCCCGTCGCCGCCAGCGTGCTGGTGCAGACGCTGCGGCTGACGGAAAACCTGCCGGTGCTGGAAGCGCTGGATGTGGAGTCGCTGGCCTATGCCACGCTGCAGGGCGGCGCCGAATTCAAGCGCTGGCTGGAAAAGAACCGGGCGGCATCGCCTGCCGTCCCGACCGACACCGGCCCGGCGGTAATCATCCAACGCCGGGACGACTCTCTGTTGCTCGAACTCAACCGCGCCTCCAACCGCAACGCCCTCAACGTGGAGATGCGCGATGCGCTGGTCGAGGCGTTGCAGCTGGTACTGGCGGACGACAGCATCCGCGTGGTGAAGCTCAGCGGCCGCGGGAAGTGCTTCAGCGTCGGCGGCGACCTGACCGAGTTCGGCAGCCTGC
>DATLYR010000050.1 GCA_035574475.1 Nevskiales bacterium
CACCGTCTCGCCGACGCGCAGGAACAGCTCGGCCGCCGCGCGCAGATCGCCGGCCTGCTTGCGCAGTTCAGCCTGACGGTAGAGGGACGCGGCCAGCGCACGCTCGAGGTCCACACGGCGCGGATCCCGCTCCGGTGCCAGTCGCAGCAGTGCGCGGTAGGCCGCCTCGGCCTCGGCGAAGCGCTCCTGCTGGAATTCCGCCGCCGCCAGCACCGCGCCGGCGCTGTAGCGCAGGCTGGCGGGCGGTTCCGGCACCAGCGCGAGCACGCGCCGGGCAAGCTCGGCGGCCTTGGGCAGCTCCTTCAGGTCCAGCAGCAGCTCGGCACTGCGGGTCAGTGCAGCCGCCTTTTCGGGATGTGCGGGATAACGCTCGGCCAGGCGCAGCGCGGCATCGATGAAGCTGCGATGCGCGGCCTGCCGCTGGGCACCCTCGGCCTGACTCGCGGCCTGCTGCCAGGACACGGTCAGGCCATAGGCGGCCGCGGCGCCGTCGGCGCCCGGGAAACGGCCGTAGGCCACGCGCTCGTATTCCTCGGCAGCGGCCGCGTACTGGCCGCTGCGGTATAGCTGCTCGGCCAGCTGGAAGCGCATGCGCGAGGATTCGGCAGACTCCGGCGCGGTCGCCAGCACCTCGCGGTAGCTGCGGATCGCCGTCTCGATGTCCTCGCGCCGCTGCGTGCGCTGCGCCTCGTTGAAGTAATACTCCGCGACCTCGCGGCGGAAGGTCTCGACCTTGGCGCGCACCGCCGGGTCGTCGGCCTGCGCGGCGAAGCGCTGCACGTAAGCCTCTTTGCCGGCCACGGCCTGGCTGGGAAAGTCGCCGCGCGCGTAGATCTCGATGGACTCGGCCATCATCGCCGCGGCGCGCGGGTGACGCGGATTGCGCTGAGCGAAGGCCTGCAGCGTGTGCGCGGCGTCGCTGTAGCGGCGCTGCTCCAGGTAGTGCCGCACCAGGCGATCCACCACCAGCAGCTCGTAGGGCCTGCCGGCGAGGCGCTGCAGCTCCGGCTGTACCGCCGTCGCCGGCCCCTGCGCGGCGTAGCTCAGGGCGATGCCGCGCAGGCTGTCTTCCAGCAGCTCGCGCTGCGCGCGCTCCAGCGCGCCAGTGTCCAGCGTGGGGCTGTCGGGCCCGTAGGCGCCGGGATGCCGCTCGAGCACGCGGTAGAAATTGGCCAGCGCCTCGGGATACTGCGCCTGCTTGTAGTGGCACCAGGCGAGCTTGTACAGCGCGGGCTCGTAGTAGGGCGACTTTTCGCCGTAGCGGTAGTGCAGCACATAGAAGCGCTCGGCCTCGCGATAGCGCTGCAGCGCGAACAGCACCTCGCCGCTGCGAAAGCGCGCCTCCTGCGCCTGCTCAGACTCCGGATAGCGGCGCAGGAAGGTCTCCAGCGTAGCCAGCGACTGCTCCAGCTGGCCATTGGCCTCGTAGGCGCGCGCCAGCTGGTAGAGGATGCGCTCGTCGCCGGTGGCGCTGGGCTGCTCGCGCAGGATGCGTTCGTAGATTTCGATCGACTTGGCCGGATCGCCGCCGGCGCCGGCGGTTTCCAGCTGCAGATCGGCGATGCGCTGTTGGGCAAGGCCGCTGGCGTCGTTGTCCGGTGCCAGTTCGACGAAGCGCTGGTAGTGCTGCACCGCCTCCTGCTGCGGATCCATGGGCGGTGCGCTGCTCTCCGGCAGTGGTTCCGCCGAGAGGGCCGGGTCCGACTGTTCCAGGCTGCCGATGTCCGGCCCGGCATCGGCCGGCTTCTGGCGCGGGGCGGGGCTGCAGGCGGCGAGCCCGCCGGCGAGCAGAGCCAGCAGCAGGGTGTGCCTCAGTCCCATTCGCGCACCGTCAGCTCGGTGTCGCCGGAGGCCAGCCGCTCCAGGCGCAACTCGATGGTCTTGGGTGCTTCGCCGCTGCGGAACGAGAGCTTGGCGGCGGGGCGCCGCTGGCCGCCGTCGCCGCGGGTACTGAGCTGTGCTTCCAGCACATGCCGGCCCGGCGCGAGGGTGCCGGCATAAAGCCGGTGCGCGCCGCCCTTGCGCAGCGCTTCCTGCTCGGCCGGCGTGTAGCTGTGCCGGGTGACGATTTCGTCGCCGAGCCTGATTTCGACCGACTCCGGTGCATCCCCGGCGCCGGCATCCAGCGACAGGAACACCGTCACGCTGTTTTCCTCTTCCCCGAGCTGCCGTTCCAGCAGCCACAGGTCGCGTGCGAGCTTGACCGACTCCAGCTTCAGCTCCTCGACGCGCCGTGCCAAGGCGCCGGTATCGGCCGCGGCCTCGGGTTCCGCGGCCGGCAGCGGGGCGGCCGCCAGGGCCAGCACGGCAAACAGCAGGGGGGTGGGGCGCATGTCCTTATTCTCCCGGTGATTCGGTCACGGCCGGATCGAGCAGACGCGCGAGCGAGAAACGCGCCTGCGCCAGATAGGTGTCGAGACGGGCCTGGTGGCGCGCGAGTTCGGCTAGGGTCATGTCGCGCAGAACCTGTTCCTGGCTGTCTTCGGCGGCCAGTACCTGGGCCTGCATCAGTTCCAGCCGGTTGCGCAGGCGCTGATATCGCTCGAAGGGTGTCTCCGATGTGTCGCTGCGCACGCGGCGTCGCGGGGGCGTCGGTGTTTCTGGCGCAAGGCGCTCCTCCGTGGCCGGTGCTGACGTCAGGGCGGGGGCTGCCTCGGCGGGCGGCATGAAGTCGAACACGCCGAAGTAGGTGATGCGCCGTTCGCCGGGCGACTGCGGGGCCGCCTCGACGGAGGCGACCAGCTCGTCCGCCGCTGCGGCGTCATCGGTCTCGGCCGTCGTCGCCGGCGCGTTCGTCGAGTCGGCGACGGTGAGGGCGCCGCCGTCGAGTCGCGTGGCCAGGTAATCGAGCCGCGGCTCCAGCGGTGTCAGCGTGCGCGCCAATGTCCGCAGCGCCTGCAGGTCACGCAGCGCAGCCTGGAACGGGTGGCTGGCGAACAGGGCGCCGAGGTACAGCCCGTCCTCCGGGCGCGGCAGGTTCCATGCTGACAACGCGGCACCGTCGGCGGCCGCGGACACGGGTGCCTCGCGCACCTGTTGCGCGGTACGCTCGAGCTGGCGCCGCTCGGTTTCGTACAGCCGGATAGCGTTGCGGTAGTGCTCGATCGCCAGCTCACGGCCCTTGAGCCGGGCGTAGGCATAAGGCACGGCCAGCAGCGCCTCCTGTACCGCGGGGTCGGCTGGGTTGCGACGGATCAGCGTCTGCCAGGGCACCAGCGCGCGCCGATAGCGCTCTGCTTCCGAGCCTGCGCCCGGAGCCTGTTCGAAGAACACGCGCGCCTTGAAAGTGCGTTCACGGTCGCAGGCGGCGCGCGGCGGGCGGCGCAGGATCAGCAGGCTTTCCGGCAGCACGCGCGCCGGGTCTTCCACACAACCGACCGGGCTCAGGTACAGGTTCTGCTGGCGTGTGCCGTCCGGGGCGAGTTCGGCCCAGCCGGCCCCCAGCAGCGCCAGGCTGGAGTGCGGGCCTTCCAGGCGCACCCGCTTGAACAGCGGCCGAGCGGTGGCGCCGTGATCCGCGCGCAGGAAGCCGTAACCCATCGCCAGGTTGGCGCGGTCGCGCAGGGCCTGCAGCTCCGCATCCGGCGCCGGCATGGTGCCGACACTGTCGAGCATACCGGCCCCCTGCAGCAGATCGCCGGCGCGCACCAGCGCTACGCCGACGTTGTAGCGCGTGTAGGGGTCCTGGTGCTGGATCGGCTGCCAGGCGTTGAGCAGCGCTACCGCCTCGGCGTTGCGGTTCAGCGCCATCAGGATCTGGGCCTGTAGCAGGGGCCGCTGCTGTTCCAGCTCATAGGGCAGCAGGCCGGTGGTGCGGGCCAGCGCGGCGTTGGCGCGTTCGTATTCGCCGCGTCGGTACCGCTGCTGCGCGAGTTCCCACCAGGCCTTGCCGCGCAGGCTGCCGACGCCGCTGCCGGTTGCGCGCTGCAGGCTGTCGGCAGCCTGGCCCGGCAGGGCGTAGTCGCGGTACAGCTGGCCCAGCAGGAGCTCTGCGGCGTTGCGCTCGCCATCGCGCAGCGATTCCTGCTGCTGCGCGGCCAGCAGGCTGCCCAGCGCCAGCAACGGCTGCGACTGATGGCGGTAGTACTCTGCTTCGCGGTAATAGGGGCTGGGCAGGCCGTCGCTGGCCGCGCGCAGCTGCGCCGGCGCGCCGATGCCGAGCACAAGCGCCAGGCACAGACCGTAGTTGGATGTCAGCAGACGGAACAACCGGGGAGTCACCACAAACGCTCGGGCCACGCAGACCCGCCGAGTATAGCCAGTCTGCCCGCGCCCGTGTGTGACGCGTTCAGCCTGGCGCCGGGTGGCTACGGCGCGTGCCGCTCAGGCGCAGCCAGCCGTCCTCGATCTGCGCCTGGGGCAAATCGAACCAGGGCGCGTAGGCGCAGCGCAGATCCTCGGCCTCGGCGGCGAGCAGGCCGGCCAGCACAAGCCCACCGCCCGGGCGCACACAGGCGGCGAAGCGTGGCGCCAGCGCCTTGAGCGGGCCGGAGAGGATGTTGGCCACGAGCAGGTCGGCGGGTGCGGGTGTGAAGGCTGCGGCCGGCATCGCCTGCACGCGCGCGGATACGCCATTGCGCTCGGCGTTGTCGCGCGTGGCCTGCACCGCCTGCGGGTCGATGTCCACGGCGCTGACGTGGCGCGCGCCCAGCAGGGCGGCCGCGACGGCGAGGATGCCGGAGCCGCAACCGTAGTCGATGACGGTCTTGCCGGCGAGATCGAGTGCATCGAGTGCGTTCAGGCACAGCGCGGTGCTGGGATGCGTGCCGGTGCCGAAGGCCAGTCCGGGATCGAGCTGCACGACCACGGCGTCGGCCTCGCTGACGTTATGGCCGCTCGGACAGATCCACAGGCGCCGGCCGAAGCGCATCGGCTTCAGGTCGGCCAGGCAGGCGCGGACCCAGTCGCGGTCGGCGAGCGTCTCGACGCGGAAACGCGGCGGCCGTTCGAGGCCGAGGCGCGCCTGCACGCCGAACAGGACGCTGGCGGGTTCGGTCGCCGCGGGGAACAGGCCGGTCACCCAGCAGCGCGCCCACAGCGGGGTTTCGCCGGGCAGCGGCTCGAACAGCTGTTCGCCTGTGGCGTTGGTCAGGGAAACCGACACGGCGCCGAGGGCGAGCAGCGCCTCTTCCAGCGCCTCGACATCGGCGTCAGCCTCGATTGCGATTTGCAGCCAGTCCAAGGGATCTTGCTTACTCGGGACAGCCGCACGGTCCCGCGAACCCGCGTGGCCATCCCTCGTCACGAGAAAACCGCGCCCGCATCAAGACCGCCCGGCCAGGCACGGCTTCTGGTCACCGCGGCACGTCGTCGTCCGACACGCTGGTCCCCGTCCAGTCGTGCAGCATGCGCTCCAGGTAGTGGATGTCGGTGCCGCCCTTGCGGAAGCCGGCGTCCTGCAGGATCTTGCGGTGCAGCGGCACGTTGGTGTGGATGCCCTCGACGATGATCTCGGACAGCGCCGTGCGCATGCGTGCCAGCGCCGAGGCGCGGCTGCTGCCGTGCGCGATCAGCTTGCCGATCATCGAGTCGTAGTAGGGCGGCACTGTGTAGCCGCTGTAGATGTGCGAATCCACGCGGATGCCGGGCCCGCCCGGCGCGTGATAGGTGGTGATGCGCCCGGGCGAGGGGATGAAGCTGCGGTGGTGCTCGGCGTTGATGCGGCACTCGATGGCGTGGCCGCGAATCTCGATCTCCTCCTGGCGGTAGGTCATGCCCAGACCGGCGGCGACCAGCAGCTGCTCCTTGACCAGGTCCACGCCGGTCACCAGCTCGGTCACCGGGTGCTCGACCTGGATGCGGGTGTTCATCTCGATGAAATAGAAGCGCCCGTTCTCGTACAGGAACTCGAAGGTGCCGGCGCCGCGGTACTGGATGCGTTTGCAGGCTTCCACGCACAGGCCGCCGATCTCGGCGCGCTGCGCGGGCGTGATGCCGGGTGCCGGGGATTCCTCCAGCACCTTCTGGTGGCGGCGCTGCATCGAGCAGTCGCGCTCGCCGAGGTGGATGGCGTTGCCGGCGCCGTCGCCCAGCACCTGGATCTCGATGTGGCGTGGCGTCTCCAGGAATTTCTCCAGGTACACGGCCGGGTTACTGAAGGCGGCCTGCGCCTCCTGCGAGGCCATGCGGATGGCTTCCATCAGACCTGATTCCTGATGCACGACGTGCATGCCGCGCCCGCCGCCGCCACCGACCGCCTTGATCAGCACCGGATAGCCGACCCGCGCCGCGATCTCGTGACAGCGCGCCGGGTCGTCCACCGGCAGCGGCCCGCCGGAGCCCGGCACGCAGGGCACGCCGGCCTCGGTCATGGCGCGGATCGCGGATACCTTGTCGCCCATCAGGCGGATGGTGTCGGCGCGCGGGCCGATGAAGATGAAGCCGCTCTTCTCGATGCTGTCGGCGAAGTCGGCGTTCTCGGACAGGAAGCCGTAGCCGGGATGGATGGCCGAGGCGCCGGTGACCTCGGCGGCGGCGATGATCTTGCTGACGTCGAGATAGCTCTTGGCGGCGGGTGGCGGGCCGATGCACACGGTCTCGTCGGCCAGCAGCACGTGCTTCTGCTCGCGGTCGGCGGTGGAATAGACCGCGACCGTCGAGATGCCCAGTTCGCGGCAGGCGCGCAGGATACGCAGCGCGATCTCGCCACGGTTGGCGATGAGGACTTTCTCGATCATGGGCGCGCTACGGCGTGATCACGAACAGCGGCTGGTCGTATTCGACCGGCTGCCCATTCTCGACCAGGATCTCGGATACCACGCCGGCGACCTCGGCCTCGATCTGGTTGAGCATCTTCATCGCCTCGATGATGCACAGCGTCTGGTCGGCCTGCACGCGCTGGCCCACTTCGACGAAGGGCTTGGCATCGGGTGAAGGCGCCCGGTAGAACGTGCCGACCATCGGCGAGCGCACGATATGCCCGCTGGGTTTGGCCGGCGCGGCAAGCGTCGCATCGCTCTTGGCCGCCGGCTCTGCAGGCGCGCTGCTGGCCGGCGGCAGGCTGGAGAGCATCGGCAACGGGCCGCTGAGGTTCACGCCGCCCTGCGGGAAGCGGCTGATGCGGACGGTTTCCTCGCCTTCCTTGATCTCCAGTTCGGCGACGCCGGATTCCTGCACCAGCTCGATCAATGCCCTGACTTTTCGAATATCCATGATCACTCCCGGTAGGACCGAAAGAGTCCGCAAATGAACGCAAATGAACGCGAATCAAGAACGCCCGACTCTCCAGAAAAGCAGGTTCCTGTCGGCGTTTTATCCGCGTTCATTCGCGGGCTCTTACTCTTTACTTCGCCTGCAGCTGCGCGAGCGCGGCCTGCAGGGCCAGTTCGTAGCCGAGCGCGCCCAGGCCGCAGATCACGCCCTGGGCGATGTCGGAAAAATACGAGTGGTGGCGAAACGACTCGCGCGCGTGCACGTTCGACAGGTGCACCTCGATGAACGGGATGGCGGCGGCCAGCAGGGCGTCGCGCAGCGCGACGCTGGTATGGGTGAAGGCGGCCGGGTTGATCAGGATGAAGGCCACGCCCTCGGCCTTGGCCTGGTGGATGCGCTCGATCAGTGGCGCTTCGCCGTTGCTCTGGAAGCTTTCCAGGCGGTGGCCGGCGGCGGCGGCCTGCGTGCCGAGCCGTGCCTCGATCTCGGCCAGCGTCTGGCGGCCATAGACATCGGGTTCACGGCTACCCAGCAGGTTCAGGTTGGGGCCGTTCAACAGCAAGATCGTGCTCAATCCTTAGGTTCCCTGCAGCTGGTAGTGCGCCCAAGCCAGTTCCTGGGGCAGGCGGGTAATGTACAGATGCCGCAGGTCCCCGACAAGATCGATGGAGATCGCCGCAAAATTAAACAGATGGTAGGTCCAGGCTCGGCCAGGTACGGGATAGGCCGTACGCCGGGCTCCAGAAAGCGTATGGTCGAGCTAAGGGGCCGGATCTTGCAAGAGTGGCTGCAGCAGCGGCTCGATCTCGGCGCGTTTCAGCTCGCCGGCCTTGCGAAAGACGATATGGCCCTTCCGGTCGATGAGCACGCTGTAGGGCAGGCGCGTGTCGCCGAAGGCTTCCTGCACGGCCAGCGTGGGCATGAGATCGGCAAAGACCGGGTAATTGATCTGCAGCTCGTCGGCAAAGCGGCGCACCGGCTCGGGGTCGTCGATCGCGGGGCCCAGCACCTGCAGGCCGCGCGCGCCATACTCGCGCTGCAGCGCAACCAGCATCGGGATCTCCTCGCGGCAGGGCTTGCACCACGGCGCCCAGAAATTGATCAGCACCACCTGCCCGTCCCATTCGGCCAGCGCGCGCGGCGCACCGTCCAGATCGCGCAGCGTGAAGTCGGGCCGGCGCTCGGGCGCAGACGGCCCTGCGAGCCGGTAGGCGCCGAAGCCGCCGGCGGCGGCCAGTGCAGCCAACAGCAGCCAGGGCAGGACGCGCTTCATCGGCCGTCCAGCCGGTGCAGGCGTGCGAGCAATCCGGCGCTGTCGGTTTCGCCGACCAGCCGCAGGTCACGGCGCTCCTGCCCGTCGGCGGCGAAGAACAGCAGCGTCGGCGGCCCGTACACGCCGAGCGCCTTGAGCAGCGCGCGATCCTGCACGTCGTTGGCGGTCACGTCCGCGCGCAACAGCAGGACATTGCCCAGCGCCGCGCGCACGGCCGGATCGCCGAACACCTCGTGCTCCATCTTCAGACAGGCGACGCACCAGTCGGCGTAGAAGTCCAACAGCACCGGCCGTTGCTGGCGCGCGGCCTCGGCCAGCAGCAACTCCAGGTCCTCGACGCTTTTCACCGGCAGGAACGCGGCACGGTCGGCCGGCTGGCCGGGCGATGGGCGGAACGCCTGCCAGGGCCGCAACGGATCCACGCCGCCGCGGACGGTGCCCCACAATAGCGCGGCGCCATAAACGATGGCTGCGGCGGCCAACACGAAACGCCACCGCTGCCCGCCTGCGCCGGCCAGCAGGTAAATCGCGAGCGACAGCGCCAGCAGCCCCCATAGCGTGGACGTAACCGGCAGGGGCAGGATGCGGCCCAGCATCCAAACCGCCACACCCAGCAGCATGAAGCCGAACAGATGCTTGACCAGATCCATCCAGCGCCCGGCGCGCGGCAGCAGTCCGCCCTCGACCACGCCCAGCGCCAGCAGCGGTGTGCCCATGCCCAGCCCCAGCGCGAACAGGGCGCTGCCGCCCAGCAGGGCGTCGCCCGTGTTGCCGATATAGAGCAAGGCACCGGCCAGCGGCGGCGCAATGCAGGGTCCTACGATCAGGGCCGAGAGGAAGCCCATCACGCCGGCGCCGGCGAGGCTGCCGCCACGTTGGCGGTTGCTCTGCTGTGACAGCCAGCTCTGCAGCGCCACCGGCAGCTGCAGCTGGAACAGCCCGAACATGGACAAGGCCAGCAGCACGAATACCACGCTGAAGCCGACGATGACGGCGGGGTGCTGCATCGCCGCCTGCAGGTTGGCGCCGGTCAGTCCGGCGACGATGCCGAACACGGTATAGGCCAGCGCCATGGCAAGCACGTACGCGGCCGACAGCGACAGCCCGCGCAGCGCGCTCACGCGCGCGCCGGCACCGGCTATGATGCCGGACAGGATCGGCAGCATCGGCAGCACGCAGGGCGTCAGCGCCAGCAGCAGGCCGAAGCCGAAGAACGCGAGCACCACCAGCAGCAGGCTGCGCTCGCCGATCAGCTGCGCCAGGCGGTCCTGCTCGCTGGGCAGCGCCACGGCGCCGGTGTCCGGGGCTGCCTGCGCCGCGGCGGCGGGCGCCAGCAGCGGCAGGGTGACGGTTTCGGGCGGGTAGCACAGACCGCGCTCGGCGCAGCCCTGGAAGCGCACCTCCAGCATCAGGCTGCCGTCGGTCGCGGCGCCGTTGACGATCGGCAGCAGCGCGTCGAGGCGGTGGTAGTAGGCCTCGATCTCGCCGAAGTACTCGTCGGTCTTGCGCAGGCCGTCCGGCAGCTGCGGCTCGCCCAGCGCCAGCCCCGACGCGTCCGCCAGGCGGAAGCGCAGCTGGTGGCGATACAGGTAATAGCCCTCGGCGATGTCCCAGTGCACGCGCACCGTCTGTGGATCGCGCAGCTCGGCGCTGATGACGAAGGCCTGTGACACGGGCAGGAACCTCTCCTCGCCCTGACGCGGGTCGAGCAGGCCGGCCGTGGCCGTGAACGGCAGCAGCAAGAGGGCCAGGGAGAGCAGGCGTCGCATGCGGGACTCAGCTGTTGTCGCGGACCCAGTCGAGGTAGGGCGCGAGGCCCGCCACCACTGGGACTGCGATCACTTCGGGAAGTTCATACGGATGCAGGCTGCGCACGGCGTCGGTGACGGCCGGCACCTGCAGGTCGCGCGTCTTGATCAGCAGCAGGCACTCGGCATCGTCCTGGACCTCGCCTTTCCAGCGGTAGATCGAGCGCAGGCCGGGGATGATGTTCACGCAGGCCGCGAGCCGCTGTTCCACCAGCGCGCGCGCGATGCGCTGCGCCGTGTCGGCATCGGGACAGGTGCAGTACAGCAGGCGGATGTCGGTGGATGAGTTCATGACGCGGCCGATCGCAAGCGTGTCAATGCTAACATGCGACCTGCTCGCGCAGATCTGACCGTGAATCCAAACTTCCGCACCGAGGCCGTCGCCTGCCTGCGCCTGGCCGGGCCGCTGATCCTGGCGCAGTTATCGTTCGTCGGCATGACCCTGACCGACACGATCCTGGCCGGCTGGCTCGGCGGCGAGGCCTTGTCCGCGGTCGCGATCGGCTGGAATCTGTGGACGCCGTTCTTCCTGTTCTTTCTGGGCATCTGCGCGGCGGTGTCGCCGATCGTCGCGCAGCAGGTGGGCTCGCGCACGGAGCCCGCGCTCACCGGCGGCTACCTGCGCCGCGCCCTGTCGCTGGCCCTGCTGCTGAGCCTGCTGTGGTGGGCGCTGCTCAACCTCAGTGCGCCAGCGATCGTCAGGCTGCTGGGCGTGACGCCGGAAACCGCGGCCCTGAGCCTGGACTACCTGCGCGCGCTGAGCTGGGGCGCGCCGGGGGCCTGCATCTTCTTCGTGCTGCGCTCGGCGAACGAAGGCATGGGCTACAGCCGGCCGGTCATGGTCTGCGGCCTGCTGGGCCTGGTCGCCAACGCACTGCTGGTCTATGCGCTGATGTTCGGCGCCTGGGGGCTGCCGGCGCTGGGCGTGGCCGGCGCCGGCTACGGCACGGCGATGGTCATGTGGCTGATGGCCGCCGGGCTCGCCGTATGGATGGGCAGCCATCCGCGCTATGCGGCGCTGCGGCTGCTGACGGGCCGCCGGCCGCGGCCGGCGAACGGCCTGCGCGAAACCCTGATGGTCGGCCTGCCGATCGGCACGGCGTTCGTGCTCGAGGTCGGCGTGTTCTCGCTGGTCGGCCTGTTGATGGCGCGTTTCAGTGCAGCGGCCGTGGCCGCGCACCAGGTCGCCATCACGTTTGCGGCCTTTACCTTCATGATGCCGGTCGGCATCGCCCTGGCCACCACCGCGCGCGTGGGGCAGGCGGCGGGCGCGCAGGACGCGGACGGCGTGCGGCTGCGGGGGCGGGTGGGCATCACGCTGGCGTTTGCCATCATGCTGCCGCCGGCGCTGCTCATGACGCTCGCGCCGCAGCTGATCGTCGCCGTTTATACCGATGATCCCGCCGTGAGCGCGCTGGCCGAGACGCTGCTGCGTCTGGCGGGGCTGTGGCAGATCTGGGATGGCCTGCAGGTCTCCGCGGCGGGCGCCCTGCGCGGCCTCAAGGACACACGCGTGACGATGCTGGTCTGTCTGCTGGCCTACTGGTGCGTGGCGCTGCCGCTCGGCGGGGCGCTCGCGTTTGCGCTGGAGATGGGTCCGACCGGACTGTGGTGGGGCCTGATTGCGGGCCTGATGGTGGCCGCCTTCGGGCTGAACCTGCGGTTCTATCTTCTGACTAAATCGGCATAAGGGCGCGGCTTGTCTTGAAAAGCGCGGGGTGCGGCGCGATAGTGGGACCTTCGTCACGCCGTACCCGACAAGGAGGCCACCATGACACTGCAACTGGGCGATACCGCGCCCGATTTCACCGCCGAAACGACCCAGGGCACGATCAGATTCCATGAGTGGATCGGCAACAGCTGGGCGGTACTGTTCTCGCACCCGAAGGACTTCACGCCGGTGTGCACC
>DATLYR010000051.1 GCA_035574475.1 Nevskiales bacterium
GTGCTGAGCGATGAGGTCAGCATCATTTCAGAGTTCACCTGCGAGACCCCCTGCGAAGAGCCGCTGCGCATGTGGGGTAACGATCTGCTGGAGTGCGTGGTCGGCAAGCTGGTCCCCGCGCACGCAAAAGTCCTGTTTGTATACGGAGGTTAACCCCCATGCATCGTGTAGATACTTCCACCGCTATACCGGCACTGCCGGCCAATGAGCCGGCCGGCGCGCCCGGCTACTTCAGCAAGGGCGATCCGGGACTCGGCCAGTCGGCCACGGTGCCGGGTAAAGACTGGTTCAACGCCGTGCAGGAGGAGATCGTCCATGTGATCCTGCAGGCGGGCCTCGTGCTGGACAAGGCGCTGCATACGCAGCTGTTCAGCGCGATCGTCAAGCACATCGTAGCCCGCGTAGCCGGCTTCGTGCTCTACGATGCGGCCCCGGAGTACATCGCTGCCACGCAGTTCAGAGTGCCCGGCAACAAGACCGGCGATTTCCGGGTCAACCGGCGCGTGAAGGTCACCGACTTAACTACCTTTGGTGAGCGGATTACCGCCAGCTCTTACGACGGTGTGGCCGACAAGACACTGGTGACGATTACCAACCAGAACGGCGCACTCACCAACGCACTGGCGGCGGTAGCTCTGGGCATCGGCGATCCACACAAGCCCATCGACGCACTGGAGGTCGCCGGGCATAAGCCAGTGATCCAGTCCGTCTATTCGGAGATCGCCACCCGCACGGTTTACAACTCTGCACCTCGCATCGGCTATATCGGCACAGGTACAGGAACGGCCCCAGGCACATTCACATCAGACCGAGGTGCCCAGATTAGCCAGATATCAATCACGCCCCGACTTGGGAACAGCAAAATTCGGATTACGGCCAAGGTCTATGTGAACGAAGTCACCAATACAGATAACAGCACTGCTGTTGCTGTTTTTAAAGACGCTGACGTCAACCCGACCGCTGTTGAGTACGGGCCAGACTATTTGGTTGGAGCAATGGGGGTGAGGCAGGCCCTCTATCTGCAGCGTGAAATTGCCTCGCCGGGCGCGGGTGTTGCAGTGGACTTTAAGTTCCGTGCTGCGCTGTCGTTAGAAAACAACAGCACAGCCAACACCACATTGGTCGTGAGCGGCGCAGGAAGCGGTGGTAGAACCGACGACATCCCGGGTCTGATCTCGACCTTCCTGGTCGAAGAGATCGCACCTCTCACCTAACAGGATGCAGCCATGAGAATCGTTAACAACCTTCCCGAATGCCTGCTTGCTTTGGCTCCTGGCGTCGCCTTCGTCGTGCACGGGAACGATTACGACGCGCTGGAGTGGCCCAAGGATAAGCACGGTCAAGACTTACCCGGCAAGCCCACTTACGAAGATCTGCTGGCCCAGCAGAGTGTTACCGCCCTACAGCTCGCACAATCGCGCAAGCTCACCGAGCTGGAACGTGCTTGCCGCGCCGAGATTGTCGGCGGCTTCGAATCCAGCGTCTTGGGCAGTGCACACCGCTACGACAGCGCCGAAACCGACCAGCTCAACCTGATCGGCGCGGCTGCGCTGGGCGTCGATCTGCAATATCGCTGCACTGATGTCGCCACTGGGGTCAAGCAGCACCGCCTGCACACGCATGCCCAGATCGCGCAGGTTCTGGCTGACGGGGCGGCGATCAAGATGACTTTGCTGCAAACCCTGGCCGCCAAGCGCGCTCAAGTCGAGGCAGCCGAGTCGATCGAGGAGATCGAGGAGATCAGTTGGTGATCGACGACTTCGAGGGTTTGTAGGAAGAGGACAGCGACCAGGCCGGCGTGCGCGAACACGTCGGCCTGGCCATCCAAGCCCACGGCTTTTCCCGTGGACCGGACCAAGGCTGCCCACCGTGCGCGCACGGCGAAGGCAGTCTAACAAACAAGAAAAAGGACCGGCCACATGAGCAGCACACCCATCGTTCCCTGGATAGGCGGCAAGCGGCGCTTGGCGCCGGTGATCTTGCCGCTGTTCCCGGAACACACCTGCTACGTCGAGCCCTTCTGCGGCGCGGCGGCGCTCTACTTCATGAAGCAGCCCTCCGAGGTGGAGGTGCTCAACGACATCAACGGCGAGCTGGTGAACCTGTACCGGGTGGTGAAGCATCATCTGGAGGAGTTCGTGCGGCAGTTTAAGTGGGCGCTCACGAGCCGGCAGATCTACGAATGGCACAAGATCACACGGCCGGAGACCCTCACCGACATCCAGCGCGCCGCGCGCTTCTTTTACCTGCAGAAGCAGGCCTTCGGCGGGAAGGTGGATTGCCAGGCCTTCGGCACCGCAACCACCAGCGGCCCACGCCTGAACCTGCTGCGCCTGGAGGAGGATCTGAGCGCCGCCCACCTGCGCCTGGCCGACACCTATATAGAACACCTGCCCTGGGACGCCTGCGTGGCCAAGTACGATCGGCCGCACAGCCTCTTCTACTGCGATCCGCCCTACTGGGAGACCGAGGGCTATGGGGTAGACTTCCCCATCGACGAATATGAGCGGATGGCCCGGCTAGCCCGCGAGATCGAGGGCACCATGATCATCAGCGTCAACGATCACCCGGAAATGCGGCGGGTGTTCGGAGGGCTGCCCATGAAGGCCGTGCCGATCACCTACACCGTGGGCGGCGGCGGCAACCCGGCCGAGCGACTCGAGCTGGTCATCGGCAACTGGCCGGCCGGCTGGCCAGCACCGCGGCCGGCGCCACAGCGCGAGCTGTTCGAAGGGGGCTTCGAGAGCCCGTTTCGGGGGGTTTAAGGGTGCCTGGAAGGGGGGTAAAGTGGCCGTCGGCGATTATTCTCAAACCAAGTGTCCGAGATTCTCAAACCAAGTGTCGCGTTACATTCCCCTCGCCCGCGAGCGGGAGAGGGGTGGGGGAGAGGGTTCTAGCGCGGCTCGATGTCGCCGAGGTGGCGGGCCACCGTCCACCAGGAACCGAGCCAGCCGAGCAGCAGCGCGCCGAACAGCAGCACCAGCGAGGCTTCGAGTCCCAGGCCGCTCAGGCGATAGTCGCTCTGGTACAGGCTGGCGAGCTTCTGCACGGGATCGGACAGGGTCCACAGGCCGAGGGTGACCAGCAGCCAGGCCAGTGCGCCGCCGAGCAGGCCGAAGCAGGCGCCGGTGTAGAGGAAGGGCCGGCGGATGAAGGCGTCGGTGGCGCCGATCAGCTTGAGCACCACGATCTCCTCGCGCCGGCTCTGGATGTCGAGGCGGATGGTATTGCCGACCGTGATCACGATCGCCAGCGCCAGCAGCGCGCCGATGACCTGCACCGCCAGGCGCACGATGTCGAGGATGGCGTAGAGCCGTTCCAGCCAGGCGGTGTCCAGCCGCGCCTGGTCCACGCCCGGCAGGGCACTCAGCTCGCGCACCAGCTGGTCGATCTGCTGCGGCCCCTGGTCGGTATCGGGTTGGACGACGATGACGGCCGGCAGAGGGTTTTCCTGCAGCACGTCCAGCGCCTCCCCGAAGCCGGACAGCTGACGGAACTCGGCCAGCGCCTGCGCGCGCGAGATGTACTGCGCGTCGGCCACGCCCGGGCGCTTGGCCAGCTCGCGCGCCAGCTTCTGGCCGTCCGCCTCGCTCACCGAATCGCGCAGGAACAACGAGGCCTGCACCGAGCTCTCCCAGCTGTAGCTCAGCGTGCTGATGTTCTGCAGTAACACGTGCAGGCCGGCGGGCAGCGCCAGGGTGATGCCGATGGCGGCCGCGGTCAGCAGGCTGCCGCCGGGATTGCGCAGCAGGCGGCGCAGGGTGAACAGCAGCACGCGCAGGTGTTCGCGCAGGTAGGCGAGCAGGGCCTCGCGCAGCGTGGCATCGCGGCCGCGCAGCTTGCCCGCACGCGCGGTCACGGCGCGCCCCCCGCCGGCGTCTGCGAGATCACGCGGCCTTCCTCGAGATGGATGATGCGACGCTGCATGCGCCCGATCAGCTCGAAGGCGTGGCTCGCGACCAGTACGCTGACTCCGACCTCGTTGAGCCGTCCGAACAGGCGCATGATGTCCACCGCCAGGTCCGGGTCGAGGTTGGCGGTGGGCTCGTCGGCCAGCAGCAGCTGCGGGCGCGAGACCACCGCGCGCGCGATGCCGACGCGCTGCTGCTCGCCGCCGGACAGCGTCAGCGGCATGGCGCGTTCCTTGTGCAGCAGCCCGACGATGTCCAGCGCGCCGCGCACGCGGCGGCCGATCACGTCCTGCGGCAGGCCGCGGAAGATCAGCGGCATGGCGACATTGTCGAACACGCTGCGGTCGTTGAGCAGCGCATAGTTCTGGAAGATGATGCCGAGTCCCTGGCGCAGCCTGGGAATCTGGCGCCGGCGGATGGTGGCGAGATTCTTGCCGTTGACGATGATCTGGCCGCGCGTAGGACGCTCGATCAGCGCGATGAGCTTGAGCAGCGTGCTCTTGCCCGCACCGGAATGCCCGGTGAGAAAGGCCATCTCGCCCTGGCCCAGCGCGAAGCTGACGTCGACCAGCGCCTCGCGGCCGCCGTCGTAACGTTTGAACACATTGTGGAATTCGACGATGTGGCTCATGGACTCGCTTCGCGGCCGGCCGGCTCGAACAGCGCATCGATGAACTGGCCGGCGTCGAATACGCCCAGATCCTCGCGTTGCTCGCCCACGCCAATATAGCGGATCGGCAGTGCCAGACGCTGGGCCAGCGCGAACAGGATGCCGCCCTTGGCGGTGCCGTCGAGCTTGGTCAGGGTGATGCCGGTCAGGCCCACGGCCGCATGGAATTGCAGTGCCTGGCTGAGGGCGTTCTGGCCGGTGCCGGCGTCCACCACCAGCATGATCTCGTGCGGGGCGTAGGGATCGTGCTTCTGGATCACGCGCTTGATCTTGCGCAGCTCGTCCATCAGGTGACCCTGGGTGTGCAGCCGTCCGGCGGTGTCGGCGATCAGCACGTCGATGCCACGCGCCTTGGCCGCCTGCACGGCGTCGAAGATCACCGAGGCGGCGTCGGCATCCTGGCCCTGGGCGATTACCGGCACGCCGTTGCGCTCGCCCCAGACCTTGAGCTGCTCGACCGCCGCGGCGCGGAAGGTGTCGCCGGCGGCCAGCATCACCGACAGGCCCTGATCTCGGAGGCGCTGCGCCAGCTTGCCGATGGTGGTGGTCTTGCCGACGCCGTTGACGCCCACCATTAGGATGACGAACGGCCGGATGAAGTCGGGAATCTGCAGCGGCTGCGAGCAGGGTTGCAGCACCGCGAGCAATGCTTCGCGCAGTGCCTGGCGCAGCTGATGCGGGGTCTTGATGCGGCCGGCGCTCTGCTGCCGACGCAGTTCGCGCATCACCTGCTCTGTCGCCTCGACGCCGACGTCGGCGCTCAGCAGCCGCACTTCCAGTTCCTCGAACACCGCGTCGTCCAGGCCGCGTCCGGCGAGCAGCTGCGTCAGGTCGCGCCCGAGCGGCCCGGCACTGCGGTTGAGGCCCGCGCGCAGCCGCTGGAAGAAGCCGGGTCGCGCGGGCGGCGCGGCCGTATCCGCGGTGATCATTGTTTCCCGTCGCGCACGTAGCGCTCGTGCAGGTGCACCGGCTCGATAGCCTTCTTGCGGCGCAGGCGCATGTTGAACAGCTCGACGCCGACCGAGAAGACCATGGCGAAGTACAGATAGCCCTTCGGGACGTGGTGGCCCAGGCCTTCGGCGACCAGCGCCATGCCGATCAGCAGCAGGAAGGCCAGCGCCAGCACCTTGATGGTCGGATGGCGCGAGACGAAACGTCCGATCACGCCGGCGAAGGCCATCATCAGGCCGACCGAGGCGACCACGGCGGCCACCATCACCTCGATGTGCTCGACCATGCCGACCGCGGTGATGATGGAATCCAGCGAGAACACTGCGTCGATCAGGATGATCTGCACAATGATCGCGCCCATGGTCGCGCGCACTGCGCTCGAGGCCTCGCCTTCCTCGCCCTCGAGCAGGCCATGCATTTCCTTGGTGGACTTCCACAGCAGGAACAGGCCGCCGCCGAGCAGGATCAGGTCGCGGCCGGAGATTTCCTGGCCCAGCGCGCTGAACAGCGGGGCGGTCAGCCCGACCAGCCAGCTGAGCAGGAACAGCAGGCCCAGGCGCATGACCATCGCCAAGGCGAGCCCCAGCCGGCGCACGAACTCGCGCTGCTGCACCGGCAGCTTGTCCACCAGGATGGAGATGAAAATGATGTTGTCGATGCCGAGCACCAGTTCCAGGGTGGTCAGGGTCAGGAAGGCGATCCAGGCTTCGGGGCTGGTCAGCAGTTCGAGCATGTCGGTTCCGTGGCGGGTCGGGTGGTGAGGCGGAAAGCGCGGGCGCCGCGCGCAGCAAGCATAT
>DATLYR010000052.1 GCA_035574475.1 Nevskiales bacterium
TCCTCCGTGACCACCGCGCGTGGCGGCGCCGGCAGGTAGCTGTCCACGGTCTCCGCCTGCAGTTCCGAAGGAATCTTGTAGCTGACTTCGCTGTTGCCGGGGGCGGCAAGCTGGTCATCGCGGATGCGCTTGATCTCGTACAGCGGGGTATCGAAGTCGGGATTGGGCACCAGCGTGATATGTACGGCGTTGCGTTGTTCGATGGCGGCGATGGTGCCGCGCTTCTCGTTGAGCAGGAAGGTGGCGACCGGCACCGGCAGCTGGGCGACGATGCGCCCGGTACGCTCCTTCATCGCCTCTTCCTCGACCAGGCGCAGCACCGACAGCGCCAGCGACTCGACGCCGCGGATGTTGCCCTGACCGTTGCAGCGCGGGCACACGATGTGGCTGAACTCCGACAGCGAGGGTCGCAGCCGCTGGCGTGACATCTCCAGCAGGCCGAAGCGCGAGATGCGGCCGATCTGCACGCGCGCGCGGTCCACTTCGCAGGCCTCGCGCAGGCGGTTCTCGACCTCCTGCTGGTTCTTGCCCGAGTTCATGTCGATGAAATCGATCACGATCAGGCCGCCGAGGTCGCGCAGGCGCAGCTGTCGGGCGATCTCCTCGGCCGCCTCGAGGTTGGTGTTGAACGCGGTCTCCTCGATACCGGCGCCGCCGGTGGCGCGCGCCGAGTTGATGTCGATCGAGGTCAGCGCCTCGGTGCGGTCGATGACCAGCGCGCCGCCGGAGGGCAGGCGCACCTCGCGCCGGAAGGCGGTCTCGATCTGGCTCTCGACCTGGTAGCGCGAGAACAGCGGGATGTCGTCGGTGTAGAGCTTCAGCCGCGCCAGGCTATGCGGCATGACCTGCTGCATGAACTCGCGCGCTTCCTCGTAGATCTTCGGGTTGTCGACGATGACCTCGCCGATGTCCTTGCGGAAGTAGTCGCGCAGCGCACGGATGATGATGTTGCTTTCCTGGTAGACCAGGAACGGCGCCTTGCGCTCGCCGGCGGCCTTCTCGATCGACTCCCACAGCTGCACCAGGTAGTCGAGGTCCCACTGCAGCTCCTCGGTGCTGCGGCCGACGCCGTTGGTGCGCACGATGGCACCCATGCCGGCCGGGATGTTGAGCTCGCCCATGGCCTCGCGCAGCTCGCTGCGTTCCTCGCCCTCGACCCGGCGCGAGACGCCGCCGGCGCGCGGGTTGTTGGGCATCAGCACCAGGTAACGGCCGGCCAAGCTGATGAAGGTGGTCAGGGCGGCGCCCTTGTTGCCGCGCTCCTCCTTCTCGACCTGGACGATGAGCTCCTGACCCTCGCTCAGCACTTCCTTGATGTTGATACGGCCGGAGCCGGGATTGCCGCGGAAATAGGAGCGCGCGATCTCCTTCAGCGGCAGGAAGCCGTGCCGGTCGGCGCCGTAATCGACGAAGGCCGCCTCGAGACTGGGCTCGACGCGCGTGATGCGGCCCTTGTAGATGTTGGACTTACGCTGCTCCTTGGAGGGAACTTCGATGTCCAGGTCGTGGAGTTTCTGGCCATCGACGATGGCCACGCGCAGCTCTTCCGGCTGCGTCGCGTTGATCAGGATGCGTTTCATGGGTGGGGTGCTCTCGGGGCGCTCGACCCCCACCGGTTGCTGTGACCGCCCGCAAAGCAGGCAGCCGGCGATCGCCCATCAGAGGCAGCAGCAGAACGGCGATGTGGAACAGAATGTTCACGTTGTCCGTTGTGTGTCGCTGAACCTGGGGCGCCGGTGACGACGGTGGCGCCGGTTGATGAAAAATCCATTCGGACTGTCGCGGAACCGGTCGTGGCGAGGCGGCGATCAGGGGTGCTCTGTTAAACTCGCATGACGCGCCCGCGAACGCCTGCGGCCGAATACAGCCACCGGCCGTTTCCGTGCCGCCGTACCGCCTGTGCGGGCCGGCGTGCAACCATGCCCTTGTCGTGCAAGGACGACTCATTGTGCCACACTTGGTTTTCCCTGTATATACAGGCACATATCGGTACGAATCCGGGGCCGCCGCCAAATGCCCGCGATGACCGCGCGCAATCCACCTACGGTTCGCTACGTGGCGATCGCCGAGCGCGACGCCGGGCAGCGCGTGGACAACTACCTGCTGCGCACGCTCAAGGGCGTACCCCGTTCCCATGTGTACCGCCTGCTGCGCAGCGGCCAAGTGCGCATCAATGGCGGTCGGGTCAAACCCGACCGCAAGCTGCAGGCCGGTGACCAGCTGCGACTGCCGCCGGTGGTGGCCACCGCCGCCAGCCAGCCGCGCCGTGCCCCGGATGAACTGTTGCAGCGTGTGCGTGCCGCCGTTTGCCACGAGGACGAACACTTCCTGGTACTGAACAAACCGCCGGATCTGCCGGTGCACGGCGGCAGCGGCGTGGCCTATGGCCTGATCGAAGTGCTGCGCCAGGCGCGCCCGCAGGATGCGTTCCTGGAGCTCGGCCACCGGCTCGACCGCGAGACCAGCGGCTGCCTGGTGGTGGCGCGCAGCCGGGCCGCGCTCACCGCGTTGCATGCCGCGCTGCGCGAGGGCCGGGCGGAGAAGCTCTATCGCGTGCTCCTGGTCGGTGCCTGGCAGGGGAGCGCACGCGAGGTGGACGAAGCGCTGGCGAAGAACCGGGGGCAGGGCGGCGAGCGCAAGGTGCAGACTGCCGCCGATGGCCGCGCGGCTCGCAGCCGCTTCATTCCCGGACAGGTGCTGCGGCTGCCGGGCGGCATCGCGCTGAGCCTGATGCAGGTTCGCATCTATACCGGACGCACCCACCAGATCCGCGTACACGCCGCGCACCTGCAACACCCGGTGGCGGGGGACGGCAAGTACGGCGATTTTGAAGTGAACCGCCGGCTGCGCGAGTGGGGCTTGAAGCGCATGTTCCTGCACGCGGAATCGCTGAGCGCGGACCTGCCGGTACTGGGCCGCCGGCTGGCGGTACGGGCGCCACTGGCGGCGGACCTGCAGGCTTTCCTCGATCGCATCGGGGGCTGAGCGTGCGCGCCGATCTCGACCTGATCGTGTTCGACTGGGACGGCACGCTCATGGACTCGGCCGGCCACATCGTCGCCGCCATGCAGCACGCGATCCACGGGCTGGGCCTGCCGCCGCGCACGGACGATCAATTGCGCGAATTGATCGGCCTGGGGCTGAACGACGCCTTTGCCCGGCTGTATCCGGAACTCGACACCGCCGCGACGCTGCGGCTGCTGTCGCAATACCGGCAGCATTTCCTCAATCCGCCGGTACCGGAGGCTGCGCTGTTCACGGGTGTGCACGAGACATTGCGGCATCTGCAGGGCAGCGGTTATCGCCTGGCAGTGGCCACCGGCAAGAGCCGTCGCGGTCTGGAGCGGGCGCTGGCCGAGACCGGCCTTGCGCCGCTGATCGTGAGCAGCCGCTGCGCGGATGAATGCGCGTCTAAACCGAGTCCGCAGATGATCGAAGAAATCCTGTGGGAGTGCGCCGTCGAGCCGAAGCGTGCGCTCATGGTCGGCGACACGGAGTACGATATGGCGATGGCGCGCAGCGCCGGCGTGCCGGCGCTGGGTGTAGGCTGGGGCGTGCACGAGCCCGAGCGGCTGATCCGCGCCGGTGCGCATACGGTTCTGCCCTCGGTCCCGGATCTGATCGAGTGGCTGCAGGCCCGTGCTGCCGGCCGCAGCCGTTTGTGGCCCGATTCGCGCGCATCGGGCCACTGACCAGGGGAGGCAGACGTTTCCTGTTAGGTGAGATTGACCCGGACAGACCATGATGGATTCCTGCAAGCGCTTACTTCGGACCACTGGCCCCGTTGGCTTCCTGTTCTCTATCTTCATCGTCGGCATGCTGTGGCTGTCTTTCAGCCGCATCGTCCTGTTTGCGCTGCACAGCGATCGCCTGATGGCGGTCGAAAACGTCTGGAGGATGTTTCCGATCGGCCTGCGCATGGACAGCATTACCCTCTGCGTCCTGCTCATGCTGCCGGCCGTCGTGCTGCTCGCGCTGCCCGGGCAGCGCATCCGTTCGCGGCTGATCCCGGTGCTGCTGACCCTGCTGGCCGGCTTCGTGATCTACATGGAGATCGCCACGATACCGTTCATCGACGAGTACGATGTGCGGCCCAACCGGGTTTTCTTCGAATACCTGGTCTATCCGCGCGAGGTCTTTACCACGCTGGCGAAGGATTACCTGCCGATCATGACGATCGGCACCAGCCTGGTGCTTCTGCTCACGTATATCTTCTGGCGCATGGTCAGCCGCTGGCAGCAGCACTTCCAGGACTGGGCCTGGTGGAAGCGCATGGCAGTCCTTCCACTGGTGTTCCTGCTGCTGGTGCTGGGCGCAAGATCAACCCTGGGTCACCGGCCGGTCAATATCAGCACCGCGTCTTTCAGCAGCGATCACCTGGCCAACGATCTGGCTCTGAATTCGAGCTACTCGCTGCTGTACGCAATCTACAATCTCAAGCACGAGGAAGACGCAGCCAGGGTTTACGATGGCCACATGTCTGTCGAGGAGATGCTTGCCCGTGTACGGCGCTACATGGTGCCCGCCGTATCGGGGTTTCAGAGTCGTGACATCCCCACACTCCGTCTGCACGATCTGCCGCAGGTCGATGCAACCCCTCCCAATCTCGTCATCTTCGTGCAGGAGAGCCTGGGCGCGCGCTTCGTCGGCAGCCTGGGCGGCCTGCCCCTGACGCCCAACCTGGATCGTCTGAGTCAGGAGGGTCTGTTCTTTACCCAGCTGTATGCCACTGGCACGCGCACGGTGCGCGGACTGGAGGCGCTGGTGACGGGCTTTCCCCCGACACCCGCGCCGAGTGTGCTGAAGCTCAACGAGGCGCAGCGCGATTTCTTTACCCTGGCGGAACTGCTGAAAGCGCATGGCTACGCCACCGAGTTTATTTACGGCGGCGTCAGCAACTTCGACAACATGGCGGGATTCTTCCTGCGCAACGGCTTCGATCGGGTGATCGACCAGGATGATTTCGAGAATCCCACCTTTCTCGGGACTTGGGGGGTCTCGGACGAAGACCTGGTGGTCAAGGCCAACGAAATATTCAAGTCACATGGTGAGCGGCCGTTTTTTGCACTGATGCTGAGCACCACCAATCACTCGCCGTTCGAGTATCCGGAGGGACGCATCCAGCTGCACGAGCAGCCGGCCAATAACCGCCATAACGCCATGAAGTTTGCCGATTACGCGATCGGCAAGCTGTTCGATTTGGCACGTCAGGAGCCTTATTACAAGAATACCCTCTTCCTGATCGTGGCGGACCACGATACACGGGTGCAGGGTGCGGGTCTGGTGCCGATCGACCGGTTCCATATACCCGCGTTGATCATCGGACCGGGCGTGCCCAAACGACGTTACGAACAGCTGGCCAGCCAGATCGACCTGGCCCCCACACTACTGCACCTGATGGGAATCGAGACACAGCATCCCATGATCGGACGCGACTTGCTGCAGTTGCCTCCCCACATGCCGGGGCGCAGCATCATGCAATATGGGCTGAACAACGCCTTTCGGGTTGGTGACAAGGTGGCGATCCACGAGCCCGGCGGCAAGGTGGGCACCTATTACTGGCGTGACACTGGTCTGGTACCCGCGCCGCACGATGCCGAGCTCGAGCGCGACGCACTGGCCCATCTGCTGTGGGCATCCTGGGCCTACAGCGAGAAGCGTTACCGGTTGCCGGACGACGTGGCACTCTCCATGGCACGCGCGGGCAGCGGAATCGGCAGACCGGCCTCGGCGAGCAGGCGGCGTACCGCTATCAAGGGCAGCCCTATGAGTGCGGTCGGGTCATCGCTGCGCATCGACTCACACAGGCTGACGCCCAGGCCCTCGGACTGAAAGCTGCCGGCGCAGGCCAGCACCGATTCCTGCGCCAAGTAGTTTTCGATTTCGTCCGCGCTGAGCGGGCGGAAGTGGACGGCAGTCGGCACGGTCTCGCAGCCCACCACCCGGCCACCGGGCGCCATCACGCAGACCGCGGTCAGAAAATGTACGGTGCGGCCGGCCGCACGACTGAGTTGTTGCACGGCGCGTGCATGCGTATGCGGCTTACCGTAGATCTGACCGTCGAGCACCGCCACCTGGTCCGAGCCTATGACAATCGCGTCCGGGTGGCGCGCGGCCACCGCAGCGGCCTTGGCGCGGGCCAGCCGGTCGACCAGCGCTTCCGGCCGCTCGCCGGGCAGGGCGGATTCGTCGATGTCCGGTACCGACACTTCGAACGGTACCCCGAAGCGCGCCAGCAGAAGCCGCCGGTGCGGGGAACTGGAACCCAGGATGAGGCGCGGGTACTCGGTCATGCGGGGGCTGACGGGCTTGGGTCGCAGGGCAAGGCTTGATAGCGAAGGCGGAGCTGGAAGTCAAGCAATTCAGCCGCTTATGCTGCGCTTGCGACTGCAGAATCCTTTGACTTTGCCCAGGCGCGCCTCTATCATCGCGCCCCTATGTTTGGGGTCCTGCCGGACCGGATTGCGCCCGACCAGCTGCTGGCAGATGGCGGGCGGCTGCATGGCACACTGCCGCTGAAGCGACTGCTGCGGCTGGGCGAGCTGGCGCCGCAGCCGGCCGGCGAGGCCAGTGCCGACCTGACTCTCTGCCTGGATGCCCAGGGACGCTACTGGCTAGAGGGCCGCCTTCATGCCGATCTGGTTCTGCGCTGCGAGCGTTGCCTGGGCACGCTGGTCTGGCCAGTGGACGCCACGCTCGGTCTGTTCCTCGCTGCCAGCGAGCAGGCCGCGGCGGCGCTGTCCGAGGATGCCGACTACGTGCTCGCCGGCGAGAGCCTTGGCGTGCTCGAACTGATCGAGGACGAACTGATTCTCGCCCTGCCGCTGGTGCCCCGGCATCCGCCGGGGACGGAGTGCGGTGACCGGGCTGGGAAAGGGCCGGTGGCCGAGAGTGGGGAGCGGGACAGCCCCTTCGCTATACTTAAGCAACTCAGGATATAGATCCAGACAGGAGCGCCGACCATGGCCGTACAGAAAAGCCGAGTGACCCGTTCCAAGCGCGGCATGCGCCGCGCCCACGACGCGCTGTCGGCGCCGACCCTCTCCATCGAGCCGACCAGTGGCGAAACCCATCGCCGCCACCACGTAAGCCCGGACGGCTATTACCGCGGCCGCCAGGTCATCAAGCCGAAGAACGCCTGATGTGACGGGCGCCGCCCGGTGGTGCCCGTTGGATCCAATGCCCGAAGCGGTCACCATCGCCCTGGATGCCATGAGCGGGGACCACGGCCATGCGGTCGTGGTACCGGCCGCGCGTATCGCGCTGGAACGCCACCCCGAACTGTGTCTGATCCTTGTCGGCGACCGGCCGGTTCTGGAAACAGCCGCCCGCAGAGCCGGGCTGGTTCTGGGCCCACGTGTCGTCATCCAGCACGCCTCGCAGGTAGTGGAGATGGACGAGCTGCCGTCCAAAGCGCTGCGCGGCAAGAAGGATTCTTCCATGCGCGTGGCCATCGACCTGGTCAAAGAGGGCCGTGCCGCCGCCGCCGTGTCCGCCGGCAACACCGGGGCGTTGATGGCCACGGCACGCTTCGTACTCAAGATGCTGCCCGGCATCGACCGGCCGGCGATCATTTCCGCGATTCCCTCCGCCAACGGCCATACCCACATGCTCGATCTGGGCGCCAACGCGGAGTGCGAACCGGAGCATCTGTTCCAGTTCGCGGTCATGGGTTCGGTACTCGCCACCGCAGTCAATGGGATCGAGCGCCCCAAGGTCGCGCTGCTGAACATCGGCGAGGAGGAAATCAAGGGCAACGAGCAGATCAAGGAGGCCGCCCGCCTGCTGGCCGCCAGCTCGCTCAACTACATCGGCTTCGTCGAGGGCGACGACATCTACCTGGGCGACGTGGACGTGGTGGTGTGCGACGGCTTCGTCGGCAACGTCGCGCTCAAGACCAGCGAGGGCGTGGCCAAGCTCATCGGCCAGTTCCTGAAGGAAGAGTTCTCGCGGAACCTGCTCACCAAGTCCATGGCGGTGACCGCGATGCCCGTGCTCAGGGCCTTCAAGGACCGCGTCGACCCGCGACATTACAACGGCGCCAGTTTCCTGGGCCTGAACGGCATCGTGATCAAGAGCCACGGCAGCGCAGACGCCGTATCCTTCGCCAGCGCCATCCGCGTGGCGTTGATCGAGGTGGAAAAATCGGTACCCCGCCGCATTGGCCACCGGCTGGCGGAGTTGCTCGGTGAGCGTCCACAGTCGTCGGCCGCGTCAGCGGCCACGACGCTGTCGGCTTAGACTGCAGGATTCGGGCCTGTGCCGGAATGGGTTTCGCTGCGCATGAACTCTCTGGATCCCGGCTTGCGCCGGGATAGGTTTCGCTGCGCGAAACCTACTTGACCAGTTGGTTGAGGTCGAAGATCGGCAGCAGGATCGCCAGCACGATCACCAGCACGATTCCCGCCATCACCAGGATCATCACCGGCTCGAGCAGGGCCATCATCGCCGTGATCAGTGTTTCCGCTTCACGCTCCTGGTCCTGGGCCGCGCGCTCGAGCATCTTGTCCAGCTGACCCGAGGCCTCACCGCTGGCGATGAGGTGCAGGGTGATCGGTGGGAACAGCTTGTCCGCCGCCAGTGCGCGGTGTACGGCCGCGCCTTCGCGCACGCGCCGGGCGGCCTCTTCGACACACTCGCGCATCGGCAGATTGGTGATCACCTGTGCGGAGATGCGCATGGCATCCAGCACTGGCACGCCGCTACCGACCTGGATGCTGAGCGCGCGCGTGAAGCGTGCGGTGTTCACCCCACGCACCAGCCGGCCGATCACCGGCAAACCGAGCAGCCAGCGGTGGATCTTGCGCCGGCTGGCCTCGTTGCGCAGCGCGGCGCGCAGGCCGAGCGTACCACCGATAGCCAGCAGCACCAGCAGCCAGGAGAAGCTTTTCAGGAAGCTGCTCAGGGCCAGCATCATGCGTGTGAGCAACGGCAGCCGGGCATCCACGCTCTGGAACACCTCGACCACGTCGGGGACGACCTTGACCATCAGAAAGCTGACCACCGCCACCGCGAATACGATCAGGAAGGCCGGGTAGTACAACGCCGCCTGCACCTTGCGCTGCAGGTCCTGGCGCGATTCGGTGTAGTCGGCCAGCCGCTCCAGGACTTCGTCGAGGTGGCCCGAGCGCTCGCCTGCATCCACTGTGGCCACGTACATCTGCGGGAAAATGTGGGGAAATTCGCCCATGGCACTGGCCAGGGCACGGCCTTCGACCACACGTGAGCGCACACCCAGCAGAATGCCCTGCAGGCGGGTGCCTTCGGTCTGCTGCGAGGCGGCCAGCAGCGCTTCCTCCACCGGCATGCCGGAACGGCACAGCGTGGCGAGCTGGCGTGTGAGCAGCGCCAGCTCGGCACTGCCGATGCCGCTGCCGAATAGCCGCGATCGGCGGCGGCGGTCGGTGCTGGCCCCGACTTCGCGTACCTCCAGCGGGGTGAGGCCCTGCTCACGCAACTGCTGGCGTACCTGGCGCGGCGTGTCGCCCTCCAGCAGGCCGCGTTTCTGGCGGCCGCGCTCGTCGAGGGCGGTATATTCGAAGGCACCCATGCGATGGCGGCGGTCAGTTCTCGCGCGTCACGCGCAGGATCTCTTCCAGCGTGGTCAGGCCGGCCAGCACCTTGCGCTGTCCGTCCTGGCGGATGCTAGGCGAGGATTTGCGCGCATAGGCCTCCATGTCCGCTTCGGCCACGTTGTCGTGGATCATGCGGCGCAGGGTTTCATCCACCTCGACCAGTTCGTGGATGCCGGTGCGGCCACGATACCCCGTCTGACGGCACTTGTCGCAGCCGACCGCGCGGTAGATGATCGCTTTGGATTGTTCGCTCACGCCCAGCGCGCGGCACTCGCTGGCATCGGCCTCGTAGGGCTGTTTGCAGTCCGGGCAAAGCAGTCGCACCAGACGCTGCGCCAGCAGGCCGATCAGGCTCGACGCCAGCAGGAAGGGCTCCACACCCATGTCGCGCAGGCGTGTCACCGAACCGACCGCGGTGTTGGTGTGCAGGGTCGAGAGCACGAGATGGCCGGTCAGCGAGGCCTGGACGGCGATCTCGGCGGTCTCCAAATCGCGGATCTCGCCGACCATGACCACGTCCGGGTCCTGGCGCAGGATCGCGCGCAGCCCGCGCGCGAAGCTCATCTGGATCTTGGTGTTGACCTGGGTCTGGCCGATGCCGTCGATGTAGTACTCGATCGGGTCCTCGACCGTCATGATATTGCGTGTGCGGTCGTTGATGCGCGTCAGCGCGGCGTACAGCGTGGTGGTCTTGCCGGAGCCGGTCGGGCCGGTGACCAGGATGATGCCGTGTGGCTTGCGGATCAGCCGGTCCATCTTCTCCTGATCGCCGGCCGACATGCCGAGCTGCTCGAGGTCGAGGCGTCCGGCCTGTTTGTCGAGCAGGCGCAGCACCACGCGCTCGCCATGCCCGGCCGGGATGGTGGACACGCGCACGTCCACGGCGCGGCCGGCGACGCGCAGCGAGATGCGCCCGTCCTGCGGCAGCCGCTTCTCGGCGATGTCGAGCCGCGCCATGACTTTGATGCGCGACACGATCAACGGCGCCAACGCGCGCGGCGGCAGCAGCACCTCGCGCAGCACGCCATCCACGCGGAAGCGCACGGTCAGGCGGTTCTCGAACGGCTCGATATGGATGTCGGAGGCGTTTTCCTTGATCGCCTGAGTGAGCAGGGCGTTGATCAGGCGGATGATCGGCGCGTCATCCTGGCTTTCGAGCAGGTCTTCGGGCTCGGCCAGTTGCTGCGCCACCGACGCCAGGTCGAGATCCTCGTCCAGCCCCTGCATCATCTGCATGGCCTCCCCGGAACCCTCCTGGTAACTGCTCTGCAGCAGCGACTCGAACTGCTGTGCCGGTACCTGTTGCAGTTTGATCGGTCGTCCCAGGAAGCGACGCAGCTCGGCTGCGCTCTGCACGCTGGTGCCCTCGCGGCAGATCACCTCGTAATGGTCGCCCATGTCCTGGCTGACCAGGACGCCATGACGCTTGGCGAAGGCGAACGGCGGACGTTTGAGGGTGACCGCCATGCGCTCAGGGTTTGACAGCGGGCTGCGTGGCCGGCTTGGCTGGCGCGGTCGTGCCGGCGGCCGGCGGTCTGGTCGGCTGCGGGCTGTCTTTCTTGAGCTGCTCGATCGGCGGTGTCACCGGTACGTTTTCCTGGCCCATGAGCGGAATGCCACGCTGCTGCTGCTCCAGCTGGATGCCGCGCACGTAATCGTACTTGCGGCGGGTGTAGTAGTCGGCCACCGTCGGCTCGCGCAACACGGTCGGACGGATGAAGACCATCAGGTTGCGCTTGTCTTTGGTGACCTTGCGCGACTTGAACAGCTCGCCGAAGAACGGGATGCTGCCGAGCACCGGGACCTGATTGCGGTTCTCCGTGACATTGTCGTCGATCAGGCCGCCCAGCACGAGGATGTCGCCGTTGCCGACCGACACCGAGGTGTTGAGCGTGCGCTTGTTGGTGATCAGATCGACGGCGCGCAGGGCGCTGGCCGTGAGACTGGATACCTCCTGCTCGATCTTGAGCTTGATGTTGTCGCCTTCGTTGATCTGCGGGGTGATCTTGAGCGTCAGGCCGACGTCCTTGCGCTCGATGGTCTGGAACGGGTTCACGGTGCCGGTTCCGCCGCCGGTGCCGGTGTTCGTAAAGGAGCCGGTCAGGAAGGGGACTTCCTGGCCGACCGAGATCTCGGCCTCTTCATTGTCCATGGTCACCAGGCTGGGCGTGGACAGGATATTGGTCTTGCCGTCACCGGCCAGGGCCTTGATGATCGCGGCGATCGAGGTGCCGCCGGATTCGCCGCCCACACCGGCGGTGATGCCTTGGGACAGCAGGCCCAGCGCCGAGGCGCCACTGCCGGAAGCGGCCGCCGTACCGATGGCCGTCAGCGTGCTGGGATTCAGGATGCTGGCGAAGGCGATGCGGCCTTCCTCGAAGGCAGCGAGATCCACGCCCAGCTCGCGCGATTTGCTCTCGCTGACCTCGGCGATGATGGCCTCCACCAGTACCTGGGCACGGCGGATATCGAGCTGCTCGATGACCGAGCGCAGCGCGCGCATGGTCTTGGGCGGTGCGGTGATGACCAGCGAATTGGTACCCGGTTCGGGGATGATGCGGTATTCGTTCTGACCACCGGTGCGGTTGGCTGGAGCAGCCGCGGCGGCAGCGCCGGGCGCACCGCCGGCAGCGGCCGTCTGACTGGCTTGCGCGGCATAGCCTTCCAGCACCGGTGCCAGCTGCTCTGCCTCGGCATAGCGCAGGTAGATGACCTGCGTGTAGCCCTCGATGTCGGTAGCGGTGTCGAGTTGAGCGATCATGGCGCGCACCGCCAACCGCTGTGACTTGTCGCCGCCGATCAGTACGCTGTTGGTGCGTTCGTCGGCCACCACGCTGACCTGGGCGGCCGTGGGGTCGGCCTTCTTGGTTTCCTGGGTCAGGCTGGTCACCATGCGCACGACTTCTGCCGCGGCCGCATTCTCCAGCTTGATGACCTCGATTTCGCGGTCGCTGGTCTGGTCGATGCGACGGATGATGCTCTCGATGCGATCCACGTTCGAGGCACGGTCGGAGATGATCAGCATGTTCGAGCCTGGATAGGCGGCCAGATGGCCGTACTGCGGCACCAGCGGGCGCAGGATCGGGACCAGCTGCACGGCGGAGACGTTCTCGATCGCAATCACGCGCGTGACGATGTCGTCGCTGGCGATTCGCGCCTGCGCGCGGGCGCCGCCCTGGCGCGCCTCGGCTTCGGGCACGATCTTGATCACGTCGCCGACCGGTACCGCGGCGAAGCCGTGCACCTGCAAGATCGACAGGAAGGCTTCGTACACGGCATCCGGGGCGAGCGGTGTCGGGGACAGCACGGTGACCTTGCCCTTGACCCGCGGGTCGACGATGAAATTGCGCCCCGTGATCTCGCTGACGGTCGCGATCACCGCACTGATCTCGGCGTCCTCGAAATTCAGGGTCGCCGTTTCTTGGGCCGCTGTGATGCCGAGCGGCGCACTCAGGGCGAACGCCAGGACCGAATGCCGGAATACGCGCAGCACGGAGGATGTATTCATTGGTTGAGGTTCAGGTTGAGGGTACGGGTTTCACCACCACGATCCAGGGTGAGGGTCAGTTCGCTGACTTCTCTCAGGTCACCCAGCAGCTGCAGCGCCTTGGCGGCGTCGTCCAATTGTACGCCATTGACGCTGGTGACCATCTCGCCGGCGCGCAGCCCGACCTGCTGGAACAGGGCGCGATTGACACCGGGATAGAGGCGGTAACCTTGCAGTTTGCCGTCGGAATAGACCGGCTGCAGTCGCACGTACTGCGAGGCCTTGCCGGGCTCGCGCAGCAGTTCGTTGCGCAGTTCGGCCAGAGTAGTGGCCTCGCCGCCGGTACCGCCAGCGGTCGCGGTGGGCGCCACGGCCGGTGGGCTGTAGTTGGCGGCCGCGCTGCCGCCGGATTTGTTGCGCTCCAGCCGCAGGGTCTCGAAGCGCCCGCTGCGCTCCAGGATCACGCGATCGGCATGGATGGCTTTCAGGACCGCGCCGCCGGGCACGTCATCGCCCACGGCATAGGGCTTCTCCCTGCCGGAGGCGTCGGCGATCAGCGCGCGCGAAGCGGTTTCGCTGCCAAAGGCCAGTATGCCCTTGAGCTTGAGGTTGAGGGCGGTCTCTGGCGCGTCGACGGGGGCCGCGGTGCCGGTGGCCTGGCGCTGGCCGAACAGGTTGGCGGCGGCGATCTGCTCGAGGTTGACCTTGGGCAGCGCACCGCTGTGCGTGGGCAGCGGTGCGGGGGGCGGCAGGTCGAAACGGTCCTTGGGCAGCGGGTAGAGCAGCCAGGCCATGCGCGCCAGGCTGGCGGCGATCAGCAAGACCAGCAGCAGGTTGCAGGCGAGCGGCAAATGGCGCGCATACGGCGCCAGCGCCTGCAGTCGGTCTCTGCGCATCGTCTCCCCTCGCACCCGTGGGCCGGGCTGCTTCTAGTCTCCCGCATCATACCTACCGCCCGGAGGCCCGCACAAGCGTAAATATTCAGGAAACCCAAGGGCTTCCGGACGGTCTTTGGACTGTGGGATAAAATACGGCCATGAGCGGACCCAAGCAGGATCACGAGGATGGACTGGCGGTTGCGGTCGACAAGCCCAAG
>DATLYR010000053.1 GCA_035574475.1 Nevskiales bacterium
AGACCCGGCTCGACGCCCATGGCCAGCAGCACGTGGCTGGGCTCGGTCTTGCCGCTGTGGCAGGCCGAGCCGCTCGACACGGCAATACCCTTGCGATCCAGCGCCATCAGCAGGGTCTCGCTCTCGAAGCCCGGCGTGCCGAACTGCACGGTGTTCGGCAGCCGCTCGGCGCCGTCGCCGAAAATGACCACGCCCGGCAGCGCGCGCAGACCGGCCTCCAGCCGCTCGCGCAGCGCACGCGTGTGTGCGGCACGCTGCGCCAGCTCCGTGGCCGCAAGCTCGGCGGCCTTGCCGAAGCCGACAATCGCGGCGAGGTTTTCGGTACCGCCGCGCAAGCCCTTCTCCTGGCCTCCGCCGTGCAGCAGCGGCTCCAGCTCCAGCGTCTTGTCCAGCAGCAGCGCGCCGACCCCGCGCGGGCCGTAAATCTTGTGCGCCGACAGCGTCAGGCTGTGTGCGCCGCAGGCCCGGAAATCCAGCGGCAGTTTGCCCGCGGCCTGCACGGCGTCGCAGTGCAATACGCCGCCGGCGGCGCGCACGCGCGCCGCGAGGGCCGGGATGTCCTGCACCACGCCGGTCTCGTTGTTGGCGTACATCACCGCCACCAGGCCCACGTTGCCCCGCGCGAGCAGGGTCTCGAGCGCGGCCAGGTCCACCTGGCCGCGCGCGTCCACCGGGATCCACTCCACCGATACGCCCTGCCGCGCCAGCGCCTGCGCCGGCTCGACGATGCAGGCGTGCTCGATGGCGCTGACCAGCATGCGCCGGCCCGGATGGCGTGCGGCATACCCCTTGAGCGCGAGGTTGTTCGCCTCGGTGCCGCCGCTGGTGAAGGTCAGCTGCGAGGCTTCCGCGCCGACCAGCGCCGCCACCTGCGCGCGCGCAGTATCCAGAGCCTGGCGCGCGGCGCGGCCATAGCGGTGCACGCTGGACGGGTTGCCGTAGGCCGCGTCGGCCAGGTACGGCAGCATCGCCTCGAGCACGCGCGGGTCGAGCGGCGCGGTGGCGTTGTGGTCGAAGTAAACGGGCATGCTACTTGGCCGAGGCCAGCGCGGGAGCCGGCATGCGCCGCAGCGGCTGCGTGCCCGTCGCGGCCGCCCGTCGCGCATGGCGCGCGCCCAGCTCGGCGAGGGTCACGGATTCCAGGAAATCCCGCACGTGGCGGGTCAGCTCCTCCCACAGATCGTGGGTCAGGCAGCGGCCGCCGTCGTGGCAGTCGCGTGCGCCGCCGCAGCGGGTCGCGTCCACGTCCTCGTTCACCGCCGCAATCACGCAGGCCACGGAGATTTCGTCGGCCGGCCGTGCCAGCCGGTAGCCGCCGCCGGGCCCGCGCAGGCTCTCGACCAGGCCCTGGCGGCGCAGGCTGGCGAACAGCTGCTCGAGATAGGCCGGCGAGATGCGGTTACGCCGTGCGACGTCGGCCAGCGTCACCGGCCCCGCGTTCTGGTGGAGCGTGAGATCCAGCATTGCGGTCACCGCATAGCGCCCGCGCGTGGTGAGCTTCATGGCTGCCCCACCCGCTTGGCCGCATCCGCCGGGATCACCGATTCCTGCACCTCGGCCTCGAAGTCGGGCACCTCGAGCCTCGGCACGTCCAGCTGGCGGAAGCGCGGGTCGCGGTCCGCGAGCAGGCGCGTCATCTGTTCCAGGCGCGTGTCCAGCACATGCAGGTGGTCGAGCATGGCACCGATGGCATTGCTGACCGGGTCCGGCATGTCGCGCGTCAGGCCGTAGGCGTCGAAGCCGATCTTCTTCGCCATGGCGACGCGGTGTTCCGGCATCGCGGTTTCCGCATCCTTACACTTGACCAGGTGGCCGGGCACGCCGACCACGGTGCAGCCCGGCGGCACTTCCTTGACCACCACCGAGTTGGAGCCGATGCGCGCGCCCTTGCCGACCGTGAACGGGCCCAGCACCTTGGCGCCGGCGCCGACCACCACGCCGTCCTCCAGGGTCGGGTGGCGCTTGCCTTTGTTCCAGCTGGTGCCACCCAGCGTCACGCCCTGGTACAGCGTCACGTCGTCGCCGATCTCGACCGTCTCGCCGATCACCACACCCATGCCGTGGTCGATGAACAGCCGGCGGCCGAGGCGCGCGCCCGGGTGGATCTCGATGCCGGTCAGCCAGCGGCCGAGGTTGGAGGTGAAACGGCCCAGCCACTTGAGGCCGTGCGTCCAGAACCAGTGCGCCAGGCGATGGAACCAAACCGCGTGCAGGCCCGGGTAGCAGGTCAGCACCTCCCAGCTGTTGCGGGCCGCCGGGTCGCGCTCGAAGACCGCGCGGATGTCCTCACGCATGCGTGCAAACATCTGTTATTCCTTGATAATCCAGAGAGCTCGCCAATACCCTAGCGAATCACTCGGAATTATAAACGGCGCTGCCTCAAAATGGAAAATCCGCGCTGCGGCCAGCAGGCCGTTGAAAACGCCCCCTAGCCTTGATCCTCGGCTTCGGCCCCGGCAGGGCCCTTTCAGAGACGCAAAAGCGTCATCCATGACGTGCTCGGGCGGCCTTACCCGGCTCGGCCGCACGGCCATATAGCCTTTGCTAGGGTGGGCCGAGCTTGTCTTCGACGCTGGCGAGGATGCCGCGCAG
Organism: Nevskiales bacterium; assembly: GCA_035574475.1. Classification (NCBI taxonomy): domain Bacteria; kingdom Pseudomonadati; phylum Pseudomonadota; class Gammaproteobacteria; order Nevskiales; species Nevskiales bacterium. The sequence continues at coordinate 2,593 of DATLYR010000053.1, forward strand.
GATGTTGTATTCGTTGGCGTCGGGCCGCGCGCGGTTGAATAGGCAGCGCAGCCGGCGCATCAGCTGGCGCGGGTTGCCCGGGTCGAGAAAGCCGGTGCGCAGGATCACCCGCTCGAGGTGCGCGTAGAAATCCTCCATCGCCGCGTTGGGGACGCCCGCTTCCAGCGGCGGCCCCGCCGCG
>DATLYR010000054.1 GCA_035574475.1 Nevskiales bacterium
CGGGGCAGGCGCCGCAGCCGGTGCCGGCGCGGCGGCCACGGGCGCACTGGAAGCGACCTGCACCGGCGCGCCGCCCTTCTGCTCGGCGACCCAGGCGTCGTATTCCGCCTGGGTCACGGCCTTGACCACCACCGGCATGAAGCCGTGGTCGCGGCCGCACAGCTCGGCGCACTGGCCGCGGTAGATGCCGGGCTTGTCGATCCTGGTCCACATCTCGTTGATGTAGCCGGGGATGGCGTCCTTCTTCACGGCCAGGTCGGGCACCCACCAGGCGTGGATCACGTCGTTCGAGGTCAGCAGCAGGCGCACCTTCTTGCCCACCGGCAGTACCAGCGGTTTGTCCACTTCGAGCAGGTAGTGGCCGTCATTCACTTTGCGCAGTTCAGCCAGCGAGTCCATTCCCCAGCCGGCGGCGCCGGTCTGGCGCGCGGCGTTGCTGGCCGCGTCGAGGGTGCTGAAGTAGTCGATGCCCTCGTCCAGATAGGTGTACTGCCACTTCCACTGGTAGCCGGTGATCTTGACCGTCATGTCGGTGTCGCTGAAGTCCTCCATCTTGATCAGCGTGCCGGCGGCGGGGATGGCCATGCCGACCAGGATGAAGAACGGGATGACGGTCCAGACGATCTCGGCGGTGGTGCTGTGGTGGAACTGCGCGGCCTGGTGGCCCTTGGACTTGCGGTGGTGGAGCATCGAGTAAATCATCACGCCGAACACGCCCACGGCGATCAGCGTGCAGATGCCCAGGATCAGCATGTGCAGGTTCCACACCGCGTGGCTGATCTCGGTCACGCCCTTGGGCATGTTCAGGAGCCAGCTCGCGCTCGCGGTGCCGGACATCAGCAGTGCGGCACCGCCGGCCACCAGCTTCTGCATCGTATTCATCGACATGCGCATACTCCCGTCATCCTCGGTCGTGTTCGGCGCGCCCCGACGGCGTCGCCAGCAATTCTCGGATCCGCCGCGCCAGCCGCACGCGGTCGTCCTCTCCCAGGCAGGCGCCGATCTCACAGCGGGCGCCGGCGTATGTCAGCCACAGGTGGCTGCGGTCGGCCGGGGTTTCCGGCTCGAACTGCAGCCGCGTCCAGGCGCGGGGAAACTCCCAGCGGTGCTCGGGCCGACGCCGCCCGGTCTCGACCCGTAGCCGGTCGGGATCCAGCGTGATCACCTCGCGGTAGGTGTTGCCGCGCAGCGACCACCACAGGCCCGCCGCCAGTGCCAGCATCTCCAGGCCCGCGAAGGGCAGCACCAACCAGTAGCCGCGCCAGGCGAACAGGCCCGCAATGCCGAAGGTCAGGACGCACATCCACAACAGGAACACTGCGGCCTGGGTGACGGTAAGCGAGGCGTTCGGCTCGACGACCAACCGGTGGCGGGATTCCCCCTGGGCGCTCGTGTCAACCGCGTCTGTGCCGTTCACCGCGATCGCCCCTGAAACTGCAGCAAATTGTAGTGGATGCGTCGAAGCCGTGGCAAACCGCCGCCTCAATCGAGCGTGCCCAGCAGCCCGCGGGCCGACAGGCGTGGCCAGCGCGTCCAGTCCCCGCCTCCTTCGGCAGGCGGGATCACACCGAGCAGGGGTTCCGGCAGCCGCTGGCCGAGCGTCATCAGGTTGGCCTCGAGGCGTGGCTGGCGCGGCGGCAGACAGTTGGCCACCCAGCCGGTGAGGCGGGTGACGGCGCGGATGGCCTGCGCGGACAGCAGCGCATGGTTGAGACAACCCAGGCGCATACCCACCACCAGCAGCACAGGCCAGCCGGCCTGCGTGACCAGTTCCGAATACAGCAGATCCTCGGTCAGGGGCACCTGCCAGCCGCCGGCGCCCTCCACCACCACCAAGTCTGCGCGCGCCGCGATCTCGGCATGCGCCTGCAGGATGCGCGCAGGGCCCATGCGCACGCCCGCCTCTGCAGCGGCGATGTGCGGCGCCACGGGCTCCGGCAAGAGATAAGGATTCACCAGTTCATAAGGCAGCTCGACGCTGGCGGCCGCCTGCAGCGCCAGCGCGTCCTCGTTGCGCGGCCCCTCGGCGGTGTCCGTGGCGCCCGCCGCCACCGGCTTGAAGCCGGCGCAGCGGATACCCTCGGCGCGTGCCTGCTCCAGCAGCAGCCGCGCGACGTGCGTCTTGCCTACGCCTGTGTCGGTGCCGGTGATGAAGATCGTAGGCATGAAGAATGGACAGGACAGACAGGATTTTCAGGATTAACAGGGTAAGAGGATTTCAGTCACAGAAGAATTCTTGCCTGTAAATCCTGCCAAGGAAGCTCTGATTCATTCGTCACCCCAGCGAAAAACCGGCCCCGGACTCGATCCGGGGCCGGGGTCCAGAGCCTTGAAAGTCACTGGATTCCGGCTTTCGCCGGAATGACGAGGAGGATTGATCAGAAGTTCCCTAATCCTGTTCATTCTGCTGAACTTCTTTGACCCCTGCCGCCAATGCATCGAGCAGGGCGTCCACCTGCTGCTCCGTGTGCGCGGCGGACAACGTGATGCGCAGGCGCGAGGTGCCGGGCGGCACGGTGGGCGGCCGGATCGCGCCAACCAGAAAGCCGCGCGCCTGCAGCGCGGCGCTGAGCCGTAGGGCCCGGTCCTCATCGCCAGCGATCAGCGGCTGGATGGCGGTGGACGACTCCGCCACCGGCAGGCCCAGCTGCCGGCTGCCGGCGCGGAACCGCGCGATCAGCGCGTGCAGCTGCTCGCGCCGCCAGCCTTCCGCCTGCAGCAGGCGCAGGCTCGTGCGCATCGCGGCCGCCAGCGCGGGCGGCATGGCGGTGGTGAAGATCGCGGTGCGCACGCGCTGCAGCAGGTATTCGATGAGCTCGTCCGCGCCGGCCACGAAGGCGCCGAAGCCGCCCAGCGCCTTGCCCAGCGTGGCCACCAGCACCGGCACCTCGTCGATGCCCAGACCCAGCGCGGCCAGGCTGCCGCGGCCCTGCGGACCCTGCACGCCGAAGCCGTGCGCGTCGTCCACCAGCAGCGCGGCATCCTGCCGCGCGGCCAGCGCCGCCAGTTCCGCCAGCGGCGCGGTATCGCCGTCCATGCTGAACACGCCGTCGCTGACGATCAGCCGCCGCCCGGCCGCTGGCTGGTCGAGCTGGCGGGCCAGATTGGCGACGTCGGCATGCGCGTAGCGGTGGATGGCGGCGCCGGACAGGCGGCAGCCGTCGATCAGCGAGGCATGATTGAGCGCGTCCGAGAACACCTCATCGCCGCGGCCGACCAGGGCCTGGATCACGCCCAGATTGCACTGGTAGCCGGTCGAGAACAGCAGCGCGCGCGGGCGCTGCACGAACTCGGCCAGTTCCTCTTCCAGTGCCTGATGCTCGGCGTTCCAGCCGGTGACATAGGCGGAGGCACCGCTGCCCAGGCCGTACTCGG
>DATLYR010000055.1 GCA_035574475.1 Nevskiales bacterium
CGCGCCAACGACGAAGCGTATCGGCGTAATGGAGGCGCAGCACTTCGATGTCGGTCAGGAACAGGCCGGTGCGTTCGACCACCGAAACGATCTCGGACAGCGCCGGGATGTAGCCGCCGGGGAAGATGTATTTGCGGATCCAGTGGTTGCCGTGGGCCGGCGGGCCGGAGCGGCCGATGGTGTGCAGCAGCATGCGCCCGCCGGGCCGCAGCAGATGCGCGGCATGCTCGAAGAACCGCGGGTACTGCGGGCGCCCGACATGCTCGAACATGCCGACGCTGACGATGGCGTCGTACCGGCCCTCGTGCTGGCGATAATCGCACAGCTCGAAACGCACCCGGTCCGCGAGCCCGGCGTCCAGCGCGCGGCGGCAAGCGGTGCGGTACTGGTCCTGGGATAGCGTAAGCCCGGTCACGCGCACGTCTGCGCTGCGGGCCAGGTGCAGCGCAAGCCCGCCCCAGCCGCTGCCGATGTCGAGCACGTGCTCGCCCGGCTGCAGCAGCAGCTTGCGCGCGATATGGCGGCATTTGGCCTGCTGCGCCTCCTCCAGCCCCAGGCCCGGGCGCTCGAAGTAGGCGCAGGAATAGTGCAGGTCGGCATCGAGGAAGCGCCGGAACAGCGCCTCGTCCAGGTCGTAATGGGATTCGACGTTGCGCCGGCTGCGCCCGGGCGGGTGGATTTCGCCCAGCCAGCTGCGCGCGCGCCGCAACCATTCGCCCAGGCCGCCGGGCTGGCGGTGACGCAGATTGCGCGCGATGACCTCGAACACGCGCAGCAGGCCACCTTCGCCCGGATCCCAGTCGCCGTCCATGTACGCCTCACCGACCGCGATCGCGGGATGGCGCAGCATGCGTACCAGCGCCGCAGGGCGGTGCAGAATCATCTCCGCGGAGGGCTCGCCTCGGCCGGCGGTGAGCCGGCGCCCGTCGGGCAGCTGCAGGTGCAGCGTGCCCTGCCTGATATACCTGTCCAGCAGTTTCAGTTGCATCCCTGGCTCCTGACCGGCTGTCCGTTGCTGAAAGGTAACAAAGTCGGTTGCCCTGTCAATGCGCCGGCGCGCTGCTAGACTGTCCCTACCATTTTCGTGCTCACGGGCGAGTTGTCTGCATGTTTTTCAGCTCACAGCGCGCCGCCTGGCGCATCTGGCTGGTCATCGGCCTGGGCTTGTGTCTGTACGGCTGTTACGAATGGAGCCGCATCGAGCTGCCGAGCGAAGAACAACTGGCACAGGCAGTGGAGGCGCAATATCGCATCGAGTTTGCGCGGCTGCAGGAGGTTGCGCGCCAGCACGGCCAGCCAGCCGAGGCGCCGGTCAGCCTGTCGCCCGAATGGGAAGCCAAATTCCGCAGCGCGATCCGTAACGAGCAATTGGCGCCGCTCGAAAAAAGCCGCAAGCAGGCGCAGTCCTTGCTCGGCGCGGGCCTGATCTTCCTGGTGCTGGCCGCCGGGATGTACGTCTCGGCACGCCAGGCTGCCAAACAGCCCTAGGAACGTCCTCAGTCCTCGAACCAGAGTCCGGGGTTGAGGATGCCCTTGGGATCGAGTTCGCGCTTGGCCCCGCGGATCGCGGCACGAAACGCGGCCGGAATCTCCTGCTTCGCCCAGCGCTTGTGGTCGCGCCCCATGGCGTGGTGATGGCTGGCGGTGCCGCCATTGGCCATGACCGCCTCGGTGGCCGCGGCCTTGATCTCGGCCCACTGCTCCACCAGCGCGCCGTGCCGGCCGTGCGCGAAGAACGAGAAATACAGGCTGATGCCGTCCGGGTAGGCATGCGTGGTGCGGCAGTTCACGCCGCCCGCCCCGCAGGTCTTCAGTACCGCGTCGAGCGTCGCCTGGCGTACGTTGCGGTAGAAATCCGGCAGCCGACTCCAGGGCACCGCCGTCTCGAAGGTCTCGGCGATGATGCCGTAGTCCAGCAGCGTGTCGCGGATGTAGGGCTGGCGGAAGAAGGCCTCGCGCCAGGCCTGCGTGGCGCCCTCCCTGCCCGACTCGCGCGGCTGGCCGCCATTGGCCTGCGCCACCGCCACTGCCGCTTTCAGCGCTGACTCGACCTCGCGTGTGGCGGATTCATAACCGATGATCATGAGCGCGCCGCTGGCCGGCCGGCCTGCCAGCAGGCTGCTCATCATGTGCTCGAAGGGATCCAGCAGGCGCAGCTGCGCCGGCCACAGCCCGGCCTGCACGATCTCCCGCGCCGCCTCCAGCGCCTGCTCGAAGGTGTTGAACAGCACGCCGGCGGTGGCCGTGTGCTGCGGCACCGGCAGCACGCGCAGGCGCACATCGGTGATGATGCCGAGCGCGCCTTCGCTGCCGCACCACAGGCGGTTCGGGTCTGGCCCGACGCTGGAGGCCGGCAGCGCCCGGGTCTGCGCACGCCGCCCGTCCGGCAACATGACCGACAACGCCTGGACGCGATCCTCGATCTTGGCGTGCAGTGTGCTGAAATGCCCGGCGCCGCGCGCCGCTACCCAGCCGCCCAGCGTGCTGTGATAGTAGGACTGCGGGTAATGCCGCACGGTCAGCCCCTGCGGGCGCAGGATCTCGTCGAGGGCCGGGCCGAGGATGCCGGCCTCGGCGTGCACCACGCGGTCGCGCGGGTTGATCTCCAGTACGCGGTTGAGGCCCTGCAGGTCCAGCGCGAGGCAGGCGGGAAACTGCTCCGTGCCTTCGGGCGTCACGCCGCCGACCACGCTGCTGCCGCCGCCGAAGGGAATCACGGCATAGCCTTCGGCATTGGCCCATTCCAGCAGGATCTCGAGGTCCTCTAGGCTGGCCGGGCGTGCCACGACATCCGGCGCCACCGGCAATTTGCCGGTGCGCAGCTGGGCCAGGTCGCGAAAGCTGCGGCCGAGTGCATGCAGCACGCGCTCCTGCGGCGAATCCGACATCCAGGACTGCACCGCGCCCGGCGCCGTGTGCAGCGGCGGCGGGAAACTGTCGGTGCGCCATTTGGCGAAGCGCGCGGGGATGCCGATGCGGCTGCGCGGCAGCTCGATGGCCTCGACCGGCGGCGCAGGCCTTTCTTCCAGCCGCTGGCTGGAGAACACGCTGCCGATCGTGCCCATCAGCCGCTTGCGCTCCTCCGGCTTGAGCGCCTGCTCGACATAGCCCCAGCCGGTGGGATTGCGCGTAGCCTGCATGGTCATTACCCCCAAGTATTCTTTTTGTATTCGCCCCCCGCCCTTGTGGGGGGGCTCACGGGCAGGTTGCTGGCATGCCCCCGATGGTGAATTCGCGCGAGACGCCCTCGTAGGCTTGCGCCGGCAGCAAAGGCGTCGTCTGTGCGACGCCGGCATGCCGCAGGCGGTAAGTGCCTGCCGGCGTATCCCTCGGGATCGTCCAAACGGCCTCGGCCGTGGATGGGCCGGTCACGACGTCGATCGGTGTCAGCTGTCCGGTCTGCGGCAGCCAGGTGAACAGCAGTTCCGGATCGCGGTCCTGCGCCACCACTTCCCAGCTGCCGTCCGCGCGCTTGCGCTCCACAAAGACATACGACGACTGGATCTTCAGGTCGTTGCGCGGATGTCCGGCCTGGAAGCTCGCACGCACGGTCTCGCCGCGCGCCGCCGTGGCCGGTGCATCCGCAAGCAGCGCGCCGAAACCGCCCGGCCCCGGCAAATCCGAGGGCACATAGGGCGGGCGCGTGCTCATGGAGAACATCGGCGTGCGCGGGATGGCGGGCCCGGCCGGGGCCGGCTGGCCGTCGCGCAGGGCCAGCGCCAGCTTGCGGGTCTCCTGCTGCACCGCCGCCAGCTGCCAGGGGCCGAACAGGGTCGAGGCGCCTTCGTAGTGCTGGATGGCGTACTCCTCGCGCGTGGTCAGGTAGTGCACGAAGTCGTTGGCCAGGCCCGCCACCACGATGGTATCCACGCCGACCGGCGCCAGCACATCCAGCAGAGTCTTGCGGATGCGCCGCGCCGCCATGGTGGTGACCTCCATCGGGATGCCGACCAGGGCGAAGTTGCCGATGCGGAACAGCTGCAGCGGCAGGACATTCGGCTCCGCATTGAGCGGCGGGCCGACCACGAACAGCACGGGCTTCTCCGCCTGGCAGGCCAGGTCCACGCCCGGCAGCTGGTCGAGCTGGCAGCCGACCGCAGTGGCAAACAGGTTGGGCGGGATCTTGCCGGCGGCGAAGGCCTCGAAATCCGCCTGCGCGGCGGCAATGACATCGGGCGCGGATTTGCAGCTCACGCCCTCCACCGTCGGGCCGGGGCCGTCCTCGGCGCCGGCGCCGAAGGACACGCCCAGCGCCGCCACACAGGTGCGTTTGGGGTTGGCGTCGAGCTCGGGCGGGTGCTGCAGGCCGGCCAGCACCACGGGGTCCGTCACCTCGACCGCGTCCATCGCCACGTTCAGCGTGCGGTAGTCCACCGGGCCGGACAGCGGCCGTCCCTGCGTGAACAGCTCCAGCGCCTTGTTCAGCTGCTTGGTGCCGGAGATCGCGCTCGACTCGTAGTCCGTCGCGCCACCGCCGCGCGCCGGGTCCGGCGCCGGGTGCTCGAGGACGAAGATGTTCGGCGAAGAATCGCCCTCGTCGGTCTGGGCGAAGGCGGCGACGAAGGTATCCGTACCCACGGGTGCGTCGTAGCGGGTGCGCATGATGCGCTCGAAGCCCAGCGAGGCATAGCCCTTGTTGTCGCTACTGGCCAGGTGCGTGGTCTGGCCGACCGAGGTCGGGTGCACGCCGAACCAGTTGATCACGCCGACGGCGGTACTGCCGCGCACCAGGTTGAGCTGCACGAAGCGCTTGTCCACGTCTACTTCCTCGCCGCGGCTGTTGAGGAACTGCCGGCGCTCGGCCTCCGGGTTCTGCAGGAAGGCTGCCCTGGAGCGGTTGAGGTTGGTGTTGAGCAGCTCGCCGACGGCAAGACGGATCGGCGCGGCCTGCGGGTGTACCTGCAGGCTGGCGTGCGCGCGGCGCACGGCCTCGACGATGCCGTTGGTGATGGCGTTGTAGGTGGTGGCGTCGAAGCCCAGGTGGAAGAAGTTGTGCGCGTTGTAGTGCGAATAGCCGGACGGCCCGGCATGCGTGTGCGTGGCCGTGAACATGGCGTTGTCCGGGCCATAGAACTGCGACAGCTCGGGATCGGCCGCGAAGGCGTCGAGCACGCCCTGGCGCACGGCGCCGAACACCATGCCGGTATCGGTGGACACGAACACGATGCGCTTGCCGTTGCAGGGCGACTCGATCACGTAGGCGCGCGCGTGCTGGCGCGTGTGGATGCCGCCCAGGATGTGCATGGGATCCTCGTAGCCCATGCCGGTGTTGTTGGCGATCACGCCGGTGATGTCGTAGATGCCGGAGCCGAAGCGGAACTGGGTATTCTCCCGGCAGGCGCTGGCGGGTTGCGGCCCGGCGCTCACGTCGATCTCGGCGCGGCCCGGGGCATCACGGCCGGCGCCGACCTGCAGCAGCGGGCTCTCGCGTACGCATTGCGCGAGCCGCGCGTCGGCGAAGGCGCTGCCACCCGTACCGCCGCCACCGCCGGCGTCATCGCGCCCGCCGCCCCCGCTGCCGCCACAGGCGACCAGTGCCAGGGAGAGCGGCAAGGACAGGACATCACGCAGAAGCGGCTTCATCGAGGCACTCGGCTGGCCGGCACGAACCGGTAGACCAAGAATAGCATCGCGCCGCGGACAATCCCCGTTACCTGCGGGCGCATGGCATCATCGGCAGGAACGATTCGATCCATGCGCCGCGCACCGGAAACTGCGGTATGCCGGCATACCCGGACGG
>DATLYR010000056.1 GCA_035574475.1 Nevskiales bacterium
CCACCTTCAACCGCCTGCTCGAAAGCAGCGGCGAGCGCGAGATCAGCACCACCATGGCCTTCGTGCAGATGCTGCAGGTGCTGTGCCGCGACAAGGCCATCGGCCCGCGCATCGTGCCGATCGTGCCGGACGAGGCGCGCACCTTCGGCATGGAGGGCATGTTCCGCCAACTCGGCATCTACTCGGTGGTCGGCCAGCTGTACGAACCGCAGGACAAGGACCAGCTCGCCTATTACCGCGAGGACATCAAGGGCCAGATCCTCGAGGAAGGCATCACCGAGGCCGGCGCCATTTCCTCCTGGATCGCGGCCGGCACCAGCTATGCCAACCACGGCGTGCCGCTGATCCCGTTCTTCATCTTCTACTCGATGTTCGGCTTCCAGCGCGTCGGCGACCTGTGCTGGGCGGCGGGCGACATGCGCACGCGCGGCTTTCTGATGGGCGGCACCGCCGGGCGCACCACGCTCAACGGCGAAGGCCTGCAGCACGAGGACGGTCACTCGCACCTGATCGCACACACGGTGCCCAACTGCCGCGCTTACGACCCCTGCTTCGCCTACGAGCTGGCGGTGATCATCCAGCGCGGCATGGAAGCGATGTATGGGCGCGGCGAAGACGTCTATTACTACATCACGGTAATGAACGAGAACTACGTCCATCCCGCACTGCCGGCCGGCGCCGAGGACGGCATCGTGCGCGGCATGTACCGGCTGGGCGGCGACGACAAGCCCGGCAAGCTGCACGTGCAGCTGCTCGGTTCGGGCACCATCCTGCGCGAAGTCATCGCGGCGGCCGAGCTGCTGAAGAGGGATTGGAAAGTCACCTCGGAGGTGTGGAGCGTGACCAGCTTCAGTCAACTGGCGCGCGACGGCGAGGATGCCGAGCGCTGGAACCTGCTGCATCCCGAGGCCAAGTCGCCGCGCGAGAGCTATGTGGCGCAATGTCTGAAGGGGCGCAAGGGCCCGGCCATCGCCGCCACCGACTACATGAAGGCCTATGCCGGCCTGATCCGGCCCTTCGTGCCGATGCCTTACGCGACGCTCGGCACCGACGGCTTCGGCCGCTCGGATACGCGCGAGGCGCTGCGTGATTTCTTCGAGGTGGACCGGCGCTGGATCACGGTGCGTGCGCTCAAGGCGCTGGCCGATGAAGGCGCCATCGCGTCCGCCGTCGTGGCCCAGGCGGTCGCCCAATACGGCCTCGACCCCGACAAGCCGAACCCACTGACGGTATGATCGGTCGCGCCCCTCCGGATGACCGTCATTCCGGCGCAAGCCGGAATCCAGCGCCTTTTTGCCGGCAACACCAAAGTCACTGGACCCCGGCTTGCGCCGGGGTGACGAAAAACTAGACCCATGGCCACCGTCGAACAGAAAGTCCCCGATCTCGGCGATTTCAAGGACGTGCCGATCATCGAGCTGCTGGTCAAGCCCGGCGACAGCGTGCAGGCGGAGCAGGGCTTGCTGCTGCTGGAAAGCGAAAAGGCCACCATGGAGGTGCCGGCCAGTCAGGCGGGGAAAGTCGTCGAACTGAAAGTGAAGACCGGCGACAAGGTGTCGGCCGGTGATGTGATCGCGCTGATCGAGACATCGGCCCCCCCACCCCAAGCCTCTCCCACGAGGGGGGAGGGGGCTCGCCCATCCGCGCCCGATAAGAGCGCCCCCTCCCCCTCGACGGGGGAGGGAAAGGATGGGGGTGAATCGAAGCCGCTCACCCCCCCACCCCAACCTGCCCCCGCACAGGGGGAGGACGTAACGCCTGTCATCATCGCCACGCCCGGCAGCGTGCACGCCTCGCCGGCGGTGCGACTGTTCGCGCGCGAACTGGGCGTGGACCTCACGCGCGTCAGCGGCAGCGGGCCGAAGGGCCGCATCCTCAAGAGCGACGTGCAGGCGCACGTGAAGAAGGTCATGGCCGGGGCGCAGCTCGCCGCACCCGGCGGCGCCGGCCTGCCGCAGATGCCGGCGATCGATTTTTCCAAGTTCGGCCCGGTCGAAAGCAAGCCGCTGTCGCGCATCCGCAAGCTGTCGGCAAGCAACCTGCACCGTTCCTGGGTGCTGGTGCCGCATGTCACGCAGTTCGACGAGGCCGACATCACCGAGCTCGACGCCTTCCGCAGGGAATCCGCCGAGGATGCCAAGAAGAAAGGCATCAAGCTCACCATGCTGGCCTTCCTGCTCAAGGCCAGCGCCAAGACGTTGCTGGAATTCCCGGAACTGTGCGCCTCGCTCGCGCCGGACGGCGAGAACCTGGTGCTGAAGAAATACGTGCACATCGGCGTGGCGGTGGACACGCCGAACGGCCTCGTGGTGCCGGTGATCCGCGACGTGGACAAAAAAGGCATCTTCCAGCTGGCCGAGGAACTGGCGCTGGTGAGCGAAAAGGCGCGCGCCGCACGGCTGTCGCCGCCGGACCTGCAGGGCGGCTGCTTCTCGATCTCCAGTCTCGGCGGCATCGGCGGCACCAAGTTCACACCGATCGTGAATGCGCCCGAGGTCGCGATCCTCGGTGTGTCGAAGTCGCAGATGCGCCCGGTGTGGGACGGCAAGGGCTTCGTGCCGCGGCTGATCCTGCCGCTGTCGCTGTCCTATGACCATCGCGTGATCGACGGCGCCCAAGCCGCGCGCGTCACCACCTATCTCGCCGAACTGCTCGGCGACATCCGCCGCCTGCTGCTATGAGTGCCCGCGAAGTTCGCGTTCCCGACCTGGGCGACTTCAAGGATGTCGCCGTCATCGAGGTGCTGGTCAGGCCCGGCGACCGGGTGGAAAAGGAACAGCCGCTCATCACCCTGGAAAGCGACAAGGCGACCATGGAGGTGCCGGCCACCGAAGCTGGTATCGTCAAGCAACTGAATGTCAAGGTCGGCGATAAGGTTTCGGCTGGCGACTCGATTTTGGTTCTGGAGCCGAGCGTGGAGGCTCCGCCAGCGCCTGCAGCCTCGAAGCCAGCCTCGCTGCCGCCCACTTTCCCAGAAAAACCCAGCAAGTCCGCAGCATCTTCCACAAAGCTGCCGCAGAATGCCGACATTATGGCCGAAGTTATGGTCTTGGGCGCGGGCCCCGGCGGCTATTCCGCGGCCTTCCGGGCTGCGGATCTGGGCAAAAAGGTGGTTTTGGTCGAGCGCTACCCCAGCCTGGGCGGCGTTTGCTTGAACGTGGGCTGTATTCCTTCGAAAGCCCTGCTTCATGCCGCCAAAGTGATCGAAGATGCCGGCATGATGGCCAAACATGGCATCCGTTTCGGCCCGCCGACCATCGACCTGCCCGAGCTGCGGCAATACAAGACCAGTGTCGTTACGAAACTGACCGGGGGGCTGAAAGGTCTGGCCAAGCGCCGCAAGGTTAGCGTGGTCCAGGGTGTCGGCCGCTTCACCGGGCCGCACAGCCTGGAAGTGACCGGAGCGGACGGTAAGAAGCTGCTCGTCGGCTTCGAGGCGGCGATCATTGCGGCCGGCTCTGCACCGATCCGCCTGCCCGGCCTGCCCGACGACCCGCGTATCATGGACTCCACCGCGGCGCTGGAACTGCCCGACATCCCGGAGCGGCTGCTGGTGATCGGCGGCGGCATCATCGGCCTGGAAATGGCCAACGTCTATGCCGCGCTGGGCAGCAAGGTGGACGTGGTGGAGATGACGCCGGGCCTGCTGCCCGGCGCGGATCCCGACCTGGTCAAGCCGCTGCACAAGCGCATGCAGGCGCGCCTGGCCGCGATCTACACCGCCACCAAGGTGGCCGGCATCGAGGCCAAGCAGGACGCGCTCCACGTGAAACTCGAGGGCAAAGACGCTCCCGCATCAAAGGTCTACGACCGCGTGCTGGTCGCGGTCGGGCGTCGGCCGAACGGCCACGGCATCGGCGCCGAGGCGGCCGGCGTGACGGTGGACGCGCGCGGTTTCATTCCCACCGACGCCCAGCTGCGCACCAACGTCCCGCACATCTTCGCCATCGGCGACGTCACCAAGCCGCCCCTGCTCGCGCACAAGGCCGTGCACGAGGGCAAGACCGCGGCCGAGGTCATCGCCGGGCACAAGGCGGCCTTCGACGCGCGCTGCATCCCGAGCGTGGTCTACACCGATCCCGAGGTGGCCTGGACCGGCCTGACCGAGCTGGAGGCGAAGGCGGCCGGCATCGAGGTCAGCGTCGGCCGCTTCCCCTGGGCCGCGAACGGCCGCTCGCTCGGCATGGGCTATAGCGACGGCGTCACCAAGATCCTGTTCGACAAGACCAGCGGCCGCGCCCTCGGCGGTGCCGCGGTCGGACCCAATGCCGGCGAGCTGATGGCCGAGATCTCGCTCGCCATCGAGATGGGCGCCGACGCGCAGGACATCGGCCTCACCGTCCACGCCCACCCGACGCTCTCGGAAACCGTGGCCATGAGCGCCGAGCAGGTCACCGGCACCCTCACCGACCTCTGACCGAAACCGCCCCCTTCCGTAACCCCCCGCTTTCGGGCGCATAATCGCCTCTGGACCGCCGCACAAGACAACGGCCGCCCGCGACGGGCGCGCCATAACAGGCGAGGGTGCGACATGAAAGCGCTGTCACCGATGGACGCGATGTTCCTGGTTGCCGAGCTGCGGCGCCAGCCGATGCACGTCGGCGGCCTGCAGCTGTATTCGCTGCCGCCGGAGGCGCCGCGCGACTTCATCCGCCAGATGGTGGAGAAGATGCGCGAATACGCCACGCCCGAGCCGCCCTACAACCAGCGGCTGGTGTTCCGCGGCAACTGGTTCTGGACCGAGGACGACCAGTTCGACCTCGACTACCACTTTCGCCACCTGTCGCTGCCGCAGCCCGGTCGCATCCGCGAGCTGCTGGCGATGACCTCGCGCCTGCACGGCAGCCTGATGGACCGCAGCCGCCCGCTGTGGGAAACCAACGTGATCGAGGGCCTGCACGACGGCCGCTTCGCCATCTACTCCAAGGTGCATCACGCGCTGTTCGATGGTGTGGCCGCCACCCTGGAGGCGCGCAAGGCGCTCAGCGAGGACCCCGACGAGCGCGACATGCCGCCGCCCTGGGCGCGCCCGCGCACGCAGCGCCAGCGCAGCGAGGCGGACGCGCAGGCCGGCACGCCGATCGACACGCTGGTCAAGTCGCTGCGCACCAACTACCGCATCCTGCCCGGTATCGCGCGTGGTCTCAAAGACCTGCTGCGCCGCAGCCACAAGGACCTTGCCGACGCCACGCCCTATCAGGCGCCGCCGACCATGCTCAACGTGCGCATCAGCAGCAGCCGCCGCTTCGCCGCGCAGTCGTTCTCGCTGGCGCGCATCAAGAGAGTCGGCAAGGCCGCCGGCGCGACCGTCAACGACATCGCGCTGGCGATGTGCGCCGGCGCGCTGCGCGAATATCTGCTGACGCAGAACGCGCTGCCGGACAAGCCGCTGATCGCGATGGTGCCGGTGTCGGTGCGCGCCGCCGACGGTCCCGAGGGCGGCAACCAGGTGGCGGTGATCCTGGCCAACCTCGGGACGCAGATCGAAGACCCGGCGCAACGCCTGGAGACGATCGTCAGCTCGACCAAGCGCGCCAAGGAGCGCATGGCGCAGATGAGCCGGCTGGAGCAGATGGCCTATGCCGCGGCGGCGCTGAGCCCCATGGCGGTGACCTCGCTGCTCGGCCTGGACCGCATCCGCCCGGCCTTCAACCTGGTGATCTCCAACGTGCCGGGCCCGACGAAGCCGCTGTACTGGAACGGCGCGCGCCTCGACGAAAGCTACCCGCTGTCGATCCCGATCGACGGCCAGGCGCTCAACATCACCCTGACCAGCTATTGCGACAACGTCGCCTTCGGCTACACCGCCTGCCGCCGCTCGCTGCCGAGCATGCAGCGGCTGCTGGATTTCACCGAGAACGCGCTGGCCGAGCTGGAAGCGGCCTGCGGCACCGGGCACACGAAAAGAAAGGAGCACGCATGACGCGCCACCGCTTTATCCCGCGCCTGTTCGCCGGCCTGCTGGCGGCGGCCCTGCTGGCCGGCTGCGGCGAGCAGCTGCCGGATCTCGTGCAGCTGCCGGCCAACAAGCCCGCGGCCCTGCACATCAAGGGTGTCAGCGTGCTGGACGTGGAAAGCGGCAGGCTCACCGCCAACCGCGACGTGATCGTGATCGGCGACACCATCGCCGCCATCGCTCCCGCGGGCGCGGCCGAGGTGCCGCCCGGCGCGCAGGAGATCGACGGCAGCGGCGCCACGCTGCTGCCGGGGCTGATCGACATGCACAGCCACCTCGGCAACGCCTCGGCGCCGCGCTGGGCCGGTGAGCTGCCGGATCCGCCGCGCAACATGCAGGCCTATCTTTACTGCGGCGTGACCACGGTGTTCGATGCCGGCGGACTGGCACCGCGCATCTTCCGCCTGCGCGATGACGCGGTCGCCGGCAAGCTGCTGGGGCCGCGCATCTATGCCGCCGGGCCGATCTTCACCGCCAAGGGCGGGCATCCCGCGGCGGTGCTGCAGGTGTTCGCGCCGTGGTGGATCCGCTGGTACCTCATCCCGCGCTACACGCGCCAGCTGGAGACGCCGGAGCAGGCGCGGCTCGCGGTGCGCGAGGTGGCGGGCATGGGCGCGGATGCCATCAAGCTGGCGGTGGACCGCATCCCCGAGCAGACGCCGCGCCTGCAGCGCGAGATCATCGATGCCGTCGTCAACGAGGCGCGCGCGCTCAAGCTGCGCTCGGTCGCGCACATCGGCACGGTGCAGGACGCGATCGATGCGGCCGATGCCGGCGTGGCGCTGTGGGTGCACGGCGTCTACAAGGAGCGGATCCCGGATGAGCAGATCGCGCGGCTGGCCGCCTACCGGATCCCGATGGTGCCGACGATCGGGGTGTTCGAGGGCTATGCCCTGCTCGGGCGCGGCCCGCGCGTGCCCAGCAAGCTGGAGCGCGAAACCCAGCGCGCCGAGGTGCTGGCCGCCTTCGACAGCGTGCCGCAGAGCGAGGACATGGATTATTTCCGCGCCTATCTCGAAAACCTCCACGCGCAACGCCAGAACTGGCGCGACAACGTGCGCCGCCTGCACGCGGCCGGCGTCACGATCCTGGCCGGCAGCGACACGCAATCCGGCGTGTTCCCGGGCGCCGGCCTGCACCGCGAGCTGCTCTTGCTGCAGGAATCCGGCCTGACGCCCGCCGAGGTGATCCGCGCCGCCACGCTGGATGCCGCGCGCTATCTCGCCGGCGGCGAGGCGCTCAAGTTCGGCGCGGTGCGCGAAGGCCTGCAGGCGGACCTGCTGCTGGTCGAGGGCAACCCGCTGCAGGATCTGCGCGCGCTGGAAAACATCCGCCAGGTGATCAAGGGCGGCGTGCCCTTGCAGCGGCGGGCGCTGAACGCCGGCGGCTGAGGGTGTGGCACCCGTAACTGTGCGTACCCGATCAAATACCGAGTGCCGCAGGGTCGGCATGTACCGGGCTTGTTTTTATTTGTAGGCCTGTAGTAGGTTCCGTACGCACAAGGATGGATCGGGTCCGCGGACAGTCCGCCGGCATTGGGGGTCAGGCCGCACCCCCGGCCCGGGTTGCCACGAACCCTACGCACAGGAAGCTTGAGCATGGATGCTCGAATATCACGCCCACAGGAAAATCCCTCTTCCACACCGATTCCTCAAGCAGATGCGCCATGGTCATGGCGCCTCTGGGCCTGTATGGCCTTGTGCGCGGGCTTGTTCGTATCCACCCAGGCCCCAGCATCGGATTGCGTGGCCACGGGCGGGAGCATGACCTGTTCCGACATCCTGTACTCGCCGTGGACGTATCGCTACGTTGACACCGGCTGCCACTCGAGTCAGTCCGTATTCCGCGCGATCTGCGAGATCTGGTACGAAGGCCAATGGGCCAACGGCAACGACTGCCTGAACAGCTCGCCCCTCACCGAAGACAACATGGCCCAGCGCTCGCGCAACTGGGCCACGCGCAGCGGTGTTTGCAGCGTCTCCGACCACACCGTGCATCCCTGGCTGGCGCCTGGACAGACTCTCGATACCGGTTGGTGCGCGCATGGTGTAGTGACGGTTTATTACACCAATGGCATCGAGACCACTAACTGGAGGGAAATCCGCACCAGCGGGACGCGCGGCACGGGCTGTGCCACGAGTTATAACGTGCAGAGCATCGTCAGGCGCGACCGCTCGCCGACGACGAACTGCCCGGCGGGCTACACCAAACGCACCATGAACAATCGGGCTGAATGCGTGCGCGAACAGGAAGAAAGCCATTGTCCTTCGAGCGAGGACCGGGAATGTGAAGGGGCCGACCCGGGCGCACCGCTTGGCGGCCCCGCGCTGGAGGTGGGCAATCCGATCTCGCCGGGGCTTGGCAGCAAACGCCAGACCGAGACCGACTATGCCGCTGCGGGCACGAGCCCGCTCAGGTTCGTGCGCAGCTACCACAGCAATGGTCATTTCAGGGTACCCGGCGACCCCGAGGCGCGAACTTCTTCGATGGGGGACTACTGGCGCACGAACTACGATCGCTATCTCTACGCTATCCCGGAGAGCACATACGTGATGGCCATCGCGATTCGGCCGGGTGGTTATATCAAGCATTTTGATGCCAGCGGAAAGGAAGTGGCCAGCCCAACCCACAGTCGTGAGCGGATCGAGCGAATCACGGATGTGAACGGCGCCTGGACGGGCTGGCGCTATTACTCGGCGCTGGACGAGGTGGAGGTTTACGACACGCGCGGCAGGCTGCTGTCCATCACCGACCGTCGCGGCATCGTGCAAACCTTGACCTACAGCGACGCGAGCACGCCGCCGTCCATCGCGCGTGCCCCGGGCCTGCTCGTTCGCGTGAACGACGGGCTTGGTCGCTCACTGTCCTTTACTTATGACGACAGCCGACGCATCACCAGCGTGTCCGATCCGGCCGGCAACCGTTATCGCTATCAGTACGACAGCACCGGAAACCTGAAGTTAGTACAGTTTCCCGAGCGCGATGGCGTGGCTCCGCAACGGCTGTACCACTACGAGAATGCAACCTTCAAGTCAGCCCTGACCGGCATCACCGACGAAAACAGCCAGCGCTACGCCACCTGGACCTACGACAGCCTTGGGCGCGCCACCTCCAGTGAGCACGCCGGAGGCGCAGGACGGCACACGCTGGCCTTCAGTGGTCTTAGCACGACGGTTACCGGCCCGCTCGGCGCCGCCGTCACTTACCAGTACACGCTGAACAACGGCGTGCGCCGCAACACCGGCGTCGTTCGCAATTGCGCAAGCTGCGGCGGCAGTACCTCTGCCAGCACCACCTACGACGCCAACGGATTTGTATCCAGCCGTACCGACTTCAACGGCCGCGTCACGCAGTACACGCATGACGCGCGGGGACTGGAGACCCGCCGCACCGAGGCCGCCGGCACCGCGCAGGAACGCAGCATCACCATCGCCTGGCATCCGAGCTTCCGCCTGCCGGTCGAGATCAACGAGCCGGGCCGGCGCACTGAGTATAGCTACGATGCCTCGGGTAACCGCCTGTCCATGACAGTCACGGACATGGATACCGGCGAATCCCGCACCACGGCCTACAGCTACACCCCGCAGGGCCTGCTGGCCTCCATCGACGGCCCGCGCACGGATGTGGCGGACATCACCAGCTTTGCCTATGACAGCCAGGGTAACCTGACCTCCATCACCAATGCGCTGGGCCACATCACCCGGATCACGGCCCACGATGCCCACGGCAACCCATTGACGATCGTGGACCCGAATGGAGTGGAAACCACCCTGACCTACGACGCCCGCCAGCGGCTGCTGTCCCGCAGCGTAGCCGGGGCGGTCACAGCCTTTGAATATGACGGGGTGGGCAATCTGACCCGCCTCACCCTGCCCTCCGGCGCCTTCCTGGCCTATACCTACGATGCCGCCTACCGGCTGACGGGCATCCGGGACAGCCTGGGCAACCGCATTCACTACACACTCGATGCCGCCGGCAACCGGACGAAGGAGGAAGTCTTCGACCTCGCCAATGTGCTCCGGCGCCAGCTGCAGCAGGAATACGACCAGCTGGGCCGGCTGAAAAAGGTTCTGGGCGCCAACGGCCAGGTGACGGAATTCGACTATGACGCCCAGGGCAACCGGACCTCGCAGACCGAAGCGAACAGCTTCACCACCCAGACCCAGTACGACGCCCTGGATCGGGTGCTCAAGGTCACTGATGCGGCCAATGGTGAGACTGCCTATGGCTACGATGCGCTGGATCAGCTCACTTCCGTCACCGACCCCAAGGGCCTGAGCACCACCTACACCCGCAATGCCTTCGGCGAGGTGACTCAGCAGGCCAGCCCCGACACGGGGACCACCGCCTATGCCTACGATGCCGCCGGCAACCGCATCCGACAGACCGATGCCCGCGGCATCACCGTCACCTATGCCTACGATGCCCTGAACCGCCTTACCGCCGTGGATTATCCGGGCACTGCCGAGGATGTCGCTTACTTCTACGACGGTAGCAATTACGGCGGCACCAGCGGCATTCCCGCTGGCACGGCGCATGCAACGGGGCGGCTGACCGGCATCCGGGATCCAAGCGGCAGCCAGGCCTACCGCTACACCGCACGCGGCGAGGTGAGCGAGCGTATGAGCGTAATCCGCAACGTGATCTATCGCCTGCGCTACGAATACGACCCGGACGGTCGCCTGGTGCAAATGACCTATCCCAATGGCCGCGTCGTCAGCTATGAGCACGATGCCGGTGGCAATGTCCGGCGCATCACGACCGAGCTGGCCGGACACAGCCAGGCGCTCGCGGAGGATATCGGGTATCTCCCGTTTGGTCCCGCCAGCCACAAACGGCTGGGCAACGGCGTGGCGGAAATCACGGATTACGATCTCGACTACCGGGTCTCCAGAATCCAGGCCAGCGGGCTGCTGGAGCGGGGCTACTACTACGACGCGCGCAACAACATCGAGGCGATCGAAGACGGCCTGGATTCCAGCCGCGGCCAGCTTTTCGACTACGATCCGCTGGGCCGGCTCAGCCGCGCGCAGGGCGTTTACGGCGCCTTGGCCTGGACCTACGATCCGGTCGGAAACCGCCTGTCAGAGACACGCAACGGCGAGACCAGTCATTATCGCTACGCAAGCGATCGCCATCACCTGGCCAGCATCGAGAGCGGCAAAAACAAGATCGCCTTTGCCTACGACGCGGCGGGCAATACGCTCAGCAAGGCGCGGCAGCGGTTCACTTACAACCAGGCCGGACGCATGGAAAGCGCGACGGGCAAGCCGAATACCGGCCACGTCTATAACGCCAGGGGACAGCGTGTGATCAAGACCACAGGCAACAGGGCCACGGTCTATCAT
>DATLYR010000057.1 GCA_035574475.1 Nevskiales bacterium
GGTCGGCTCGAATATCCCGCAAAACCCCGCCCTTTGGCAAGGGGGACATTTCTTCACCCCCACCCCAACCCTCCCCCATCGAGGGGGAGGGCGTTTTTCAACAGCCTGCTACAGAAACAGGGGCGTGGCTAAAAAAACCAAGGCCCGCTTGCGCGGGCCTTGGCCTCCTCCCCCTTGCCGCCAGCCATCTTCAGTGATGGGCCGGCACTCCCCGGTGTTTCGCCTCGTGGCACTTGATACCGTCCTGCGTCGCCAGCTCGGCGGCGCGCACCCGCCAGCGCTGCGCCTCGGCGGCATCCTGCGGCAGCCCGTCGCCGCTTCCGTACATCTGCGCCAGCTGCAGGGCGGCGTCGGCGCTGCCGCTGTCGGCCGCCCGCCGGAACCAGCGCGCGGCCTCCGCAGGGTCCCGCTCCACGCCCTGGCCGTTGAAATACAGCGCGCCGATCATCAGCTGCGAGTGCGCATGGCCGTCCTCGGCCAGCACGCGCCAGTGCTCCAGCGCCCGCTCATACTCGCCGGCGGCGTAGTGCTCCTGCGCGAGGTGGCAGTCGGCCGCCGGCCCCGCTGCCGCCAGCACGGGGAGCAGGCACAGCAGCGTCGGCAGCCAGCGCATTCAGGCGCTCCACCCACTCATTCTTTGAGCGACTTCGTGCTCAGCACGCCGGCGGCAGTGATCTCGTCTTCCGTAAACGGGAAGCGGAGCCATTTCTTCTCGGCATAGGCCTCGGTGAAATCGCGGAAGTGCGGGCTGGCCGGGTCGGTGGACTGCGAATAGGTGACGAAGCCCTCGGCCACCGGCAGCGGGCAGCCAGGCGCGTTGCTGAACTTGTCCGTGCAGTTCTGGTTGCTGGTCCAGGTCACGGTCTGGATGTAGCTGTTGCCGTACCTGACCTTGTATCCCTTCTGCACGATCTGGCCGGCACTGTTGCGCACCACGATAGGGCTCGAATTGGCAATCGTGAAGGCGCCCTCGAAACCCTCGCCGCCGAATACCGGCACGTCGGGCTTGCCGGCCAGCGTGTGTACACCCGACTTCTGCACGTCCTTCATCGGTGCATCCAGCGCGACCTCCGCCGCCTGCACGTCTTTCACCGCATTCCCCAGTGCGCGTTGCAAAGCCAGCAGATTGAGTGGATTCAGGTCGCGTGGCGTGTTGACCGGATCCGAGGCCGAGAACGGCGTCTGCCAGAGCAGCGGGTTGGGCCCCACCCCGGCCGGGTTCGGGAGCGCTTTGCGCCAGAACTCGCGCCAGATGTGCGCGCCCTTGGCCTCCAGATTCGAGGACTGGTCCCAGGCGGCGAGCACGGCGCAGGCCTGTCTGACATCCACGGGGCCGTTCTCGGTCAGCACCGTGCCGGGCTGGCAGACCGTGCCGGTAACGGTGTCGCGCGCCAGCTCGCTGCTGAGAATGTAGCTCGACAGTACCGTGTCCTGCAGCTCCTTGAGATCGAATTTCTGGTCGCCGTCGCCGTCGAAGTTGGGCGCGCCGGCGGGCGTGGGCGCCTCACCCAGATGGCGCTGCGCGTGCAGGATGCACAGCCGCGTGCGCAAGGACCGCTCGGTGCGCTCGGCGCCGATGATGCGGTTGTAGCCTTCGATCGGCTGCTTCGGGTTGGTCAGCCAGTAGCTGTCGTTGCAGTTGTGTACCCAGTCGTCGCGCACCAGCGTCGGCAGCTTGCCGGGCCCGAAGATGCCGGGCGCGGGCGCATCGTCATCCGTGCCCCACTCGCAGGCGCTGCGCGAGCCGTCCAGCACCGGCAGGCCGGGCACGACCTGCTGGATGACGTCGTGCAGCGGGATCGCGCGACAGGTCTGGATCTGCGCGTCGGTGACGTGCGGCACCACGCTGACGTCGCCGTAGTAAGCCTTGCCGCCGGGGCCGGAGGCGATCGTGTTCACCCACGGGATGCCGAGCACGCTCTTGTGCAGGCTGATGAACTCGTCGAGGCTGGTGGCCTGGTTCCATTTGGCGAACTGGTTGATCAGCCGGTCGTTCTCGGCGTTGGCGTCGCGCAGCGTGTAGGCCTTGAGGTTGGTCCAGGGCAGGATGTTCACGCCGCTGACGGCGAGCCCCATCATGGGCCCGTAGTGGCTGCGATACAGCGTGCGCGTGCGCTTGGCGGACTCGCCCTTGACCTCGACTTCGATCGGGTACGGCGTCATGTCGCGCAGCTGGCCGTCGTAGAGGTATTGCGTCGGATTGGCGGGGTTGAGCGTCAGCTCGTAGAAGGTGAAGCGATAAGCGGTGGAAACCGTGTGGCTCCACGCGAAGTGGCGGTTGAAGCCGATCAGGATCGCCGGCACGCCGTACAGCGACGAGCCCATGATGTCGAGCTTGCCCGGAATGGTGACGTGCGAGATATACAGGCGCTCGGTATCGCTCCAGGGGAAGTGCGGATTGCCGAACACCATCGGCACGCCGCTCTCGGTGGCGTCCTGGCCGAAGGCGTACATGTTGCTGCCGAACTTGTCCTTGTTGGCTTCCTGGAACGCCTGCAGCGGGCCGGGATCCTTCTTCAGCGCCGCGACCAGCGTCGCCCTGGACGGCGCCGTGCGCGTGCGCCCCGCGGCGCTCGCGGTCGGATCCACCGGCGCGCATTGCCCGCCGACGAGGGGGAAGCTGCCCGGCGCACAGAGCGTTCCACCGCCACCGCTACCCCCACCCCCGCCGCCGCTGGAGGGTGCGGACAATGCCGGCGGCTGCGCATTGGCGATGCCGGACACGAACACCGAGGAGCTGGCGATCAGCGCGAGGCGGTAATAGCGCCGGTACATGTCGGCCTCGCTGATCGGCGCCAGCCAGGGCTCGCCGCGGCAGCTGGCATGGCGACCCGCATGCTGCCCGGCCTTGATCTCGCCGATGTAGCGGTTGAAGCCGGCGACGAAGCCCGTGGTCACCGCCTGCAGGTCGGCAACCGCGGAGGCCTTGAGCTTCTGCCACGGCGCCTGGCTTTCGCCGGGCGCAGGCATGTTGATGAACTTCCAGAAGAAATCCGAATCGACGTTGTTGGCAACCGAGCCGTTGGGGATGATGACGTGATTTCCGTCGGGCCCGAAGAACTTGGCGCGCTCGCCGCGGATGGTGACGAGGTCGTTCATCAGCACGCAGAGATTGTCCTCGGCGAAGGCATAGCCATAGCCGTAGCCCAGGCTGCCGAAGTCCTTGGCCTTGATGTGCGGGATGCCGAACTTGGTGCGGCGCACGCAGGCGTTGTAGGTGCCGCCGCTGTCGAGGTCGCAGGCCGTGCTGCTGCCACCCCCGCCTCCGCCGCCACCCCCGCCGCCACCGGAGCCGCCGTCATCATCGTCGTCCGAGCCCAGCGGGTCGCAGGCCGTCAGGGCCAGAACCGCCATCATCGCCAGCAGGGTCTTGTGCAGGGTCATCGCTTCTCTCCACGCGGCGCTGTTGCGCGCCGTCTGATTCGTCCGTGTCCAGGCTACGGGCGCACGGCCACGGCGGATGCCGTGCCATTGATTTCACCATATTGATCCATGATGCCGCCGCTGGCTACCCAGGCGGTCTCGCCCGGGCGGATCGCGACCGTGGCCCAGCGCCCGTCGGGCTGGCGCACGGCCGGCAGCGTGTAGGTGCTGCCGTCGCCGCGGCGCACCGTGGCCGTGGCCGTGGCCACCTCTGCGGTGTCGGCCCAGGGACGGAAGCTGCAGCGTACGCAGTACTGCTGGTGCCCGCCGGCGTCGCGCGGGCCGTCGATGTTGAGCTGGCGCTCGTTCGCGATCCAGCTGATGCCGCCGGCATAGCTGTCGGGATAGTCCACCGGCCCGACGAGGTAGGACGGCTCGGCGGCGGGCACTTCATAAATGCCGGCGCCGGCCGACATGCCGTCGCGGAAGCGGCGGTGCTCGCTCACCGGGCCGACGGCGAAGCTCACGCGCCCGTCGCCCTCGACGCGCAGGTCCTCCACCGTGATGCCGTTCCAGGGCACGACCTGGAACGGCGCGCTCTCCAGGTGATATGGCGCCAGCCCCTGCAGGCCGCGGTGCCGGCCGTCTACCACGAAGCGGTAGGTGCCGGCCGGCGTGATGCCGGGGCGGTTGCCGAGATCGCCCAGCTCGGACACGAAGGTCTCGAAGCTCGCGGTCCACACCCACTCGAACAGCCCGGCGCGCCACATCACCAGCGCGGCCGGATCGGGCAGCGCGGCGCCGACGCCCTCGCCCAGGAGCGGGACCTCGACCGATTCCGAAGACAGCGCCGGCAGGAAGGCCAGCTGCAGCTGCACCTCGCCGTCCTGCGTACCAAAGGTTTCCCAGTGTGCGGCGTTCTGCCGGTCGCAGGTGGTGCCGGCCTTGCAGCGCTCGACCACGACCCGTGGCAGGTCGCTGTAGTTGGAGCCGCCGACGAACTTCAGGATCGCGGCCGAGAAGCGCGGCACGCTCGGCGCCGGCTCGGTGACGATGCGCGGCGTGCCGCCGTCGGCCGGCAGCGTGGCCTCATAGATCGCGGTGTAGGCGCGGGCGGCCTCGCCCAGCATCTGCGCCGTGGCTTCGGCCCGCGCGCTCTCGGCCTGGAACACGCCGTCGAGCGGGTTGACCGGCAGCGGCGCGCTGGCGCCGTTCAGCTGCGCGGCCATGCGCGCCAGGCGCGTGTTGAGGAAGTCGGCGCCGTGCGGCCCCAGGCCGTTGAGCGCCTTGCGGTAATGGTCGAAGGAACGATAGTCGCGGTACTCGGGCATATAGCCCCAGTAGTCGTTGACCATGCCGACCGCAATCACCAGCTCGTAACCGTGCGTGGTGAATTCCTCATGCGTGAAGTTGCCCTTGATCTGCGCCGGGTCCAGCGGCTCGGATTCGCTGCCGAGCGTGAACAGCGGCGTCGGATCCTGCTGGTTGAACATATAGACCGGGTCCAGCTCCCAGCCGCTGGCGTCGTTGTGGATCTGCGCGCGCACCTTGGCCATGCTGGCGGCATCGTCCACGCTGCCGGGGATGGTGGCCGGGCCGCCCGGATAGGCCGCGTTCTGCGCCGTGCAATGCCGCGTGACCGCCGGCGGCTCATCGGCGCGCACTGGGTGGCCGGCCGGCAGGCGGCAGGCCCAGTCGAAGCCGTGCCACAGATTGTCCGGCACCTTGTCCAGCCGCGTCTCCAGGTTGAGTGCGGCTGAGGTGAACTGCTCCGAGGGAGACATCGTGGCGACGATGCCCCCCAGCTTGAACACCTGCAGGTGCACCGCAGCGGTTTCCTCCACGGCCGTGAGGGTGGTGGCGCTGTAGCTGGTCGGAATCGGCACGCCCAGCTCCAGCAGCTGGTTGCGCAGCTGGGTGGGGCTGTAGGGCAGCGCCGCCAGGAAAGGCTCGGTCAGCGCATCGGTGAACTCGGTGTGGTCGTAGAAGCAGTCCGGGAAACCGAGGATGGGAATGCCGACGTCGCCCTCGAACACGCGCTCGGAATTGCAGTTGGACACGCCCGGGTAGGGCCGCGTGGCCGGCGGCGCGAAGCGCTGCGAGGCGTGGGCGACGTCGAAGCGGCTGCGGAACGGCGCGAAGCGCGATTCCACTTCGGGATCGTTCGTCTCCAGCCGCTGCAGGGCCCGCTTGAGCGTATCGGTCAGGATGCGCGCGGCGCGGTCGGTGCCGCTGGGGCCCGATTCCTGGAACTCGCGCCGCGCCTGCGGCGGATGCACGCGCGTGTCCTTGTGCGGGCCGGAGGCACCGGTCTCGCGCTGGCTCATCACCGTCAGGGCGCCGGTCTCGCGGTCGAGCATGCGCATCACCGCGTGGGTGACGTCGCCGTTGACGATCTCCTCACCCCAGACCCATTCCGGGTGCACGCCGAAGATCACCCAGTTGGCCAGCGGCCTGGGCACCGCGCCGCTGATGTCGTCGAAGCGCACGATCGTGATCTGCTGCGTGGTGTACTCGTAGGGCTGGCCGGCCGGCGTGCCGTCGCGCGTGTCGCTGCGCGAGCCCTTGGGGCCGTAGGTGTGCGCCTGCACGTCGTTGCTGTGCACGGTGATGCCGCCCATGCGCACCGGCTTGAGGTTGGCCGCGGCCTCGATGACGGCCTCGGCCTGCTGCGTGGCCATGTACTCGTAGAAGCGCAGGTCGAACACGTCCTGGAAGATCCAGGTGCCCCAGCCGGGCGTGGAGTAGAACGGCGAGGTGTGGCTGTGCGAGGCGGTCATCGCCAGGTTGGCGCCGGTGATGCCGGTGACCGGGCCGTCCTTCAGGCCCAGCGCGACCCGCCGGTCGTGCTCGGCCAGCTTCTGCGCCGTGCGCCGCTGCAACAGGTCGTTGGGCAGGTACAGGTCGTTGGCCACCACCGCCACGCGCTGGCCGTTGCTGCCCTCCACCACCAGCGCGCGCGTGTGGATGCGCGTGCCGAGGATGTCGGAGCCGACCTTGCGCGTGGAATGGCCGTAGGGGTCGAAGCCGGCGTTGCGCGCGATGCCGGCGCCGCTGGCCGAAAACTGCCCGGCCGAGGCGCCGAGATGCCAGCTGGCATCCTTCGAGGCCACGCCGGCGCGCGCCGGATTCATGACCGGCGAAGGCGGCTGCGGGTCGCTGCCGGCGGCCTGCGCGAGCGCACCACCGATCGCCTGCGACACCTGCTCGAGTCCATCGCACAGCGCGTCCGGGCCGCCCTGCGCGCGGCACTGCGCGACCAGGCCCGCGGCCGGGCTGTTGAGGAACGCGGCCGGGGTCATCGGCACGAGGTCCGTCTGCGGATATTCCGCCGGGGCGGCGATGCCGTCGAAGGCGGTCAGCAGCGGACATTCGTCGTTCTGCGCCACGACCGTGAAACCGAGCTCACGCGCGGCGTTCTGCACCGTGCAGACGATGTGGCGACCGATGGTCGGCGACACCATCAGTGCCCAGTGATCCGGGCAGGCGCCGTCGATGTCCTGGCCCGCGCCCTCGCGCAGCGCTTCCTCCGGGCAGCCGGCCAGGTACAGCGCGCCCTCCTCGAAGGACTGCCGGTACTGCTCCGGCGTGTACAGCATGTAGCCGAGAAAGTCGTTGGCGCCGCCGAGCAGGAAATTGACGCGCGCGCCCTCGATGCTGCCGCAGTCGGTGCCCGCCTCGATGCCTTCCGGCAGGGTGTCGCAGTCGCGCAGCGCGTAGTGCAGCTGCGGGAAGGGCTCGCCCGGGAAGGCGCTGAGGAACACGTCGCCCAGGCGTACGGCGGCGGCATAGGTGCCGATCACCGCGCCGCCGGTGGTCCAGGGCGGCGTCTCGGCGCGCTCGATGCTGACGCTGCTGTCCACCACCGGCAGCGGAACCCGCGGCGCGAAATTGGCGAACAGGATCGGCTGGGTCAGCGGCTCGCGGATGAACACGGTTTTCACCGCCACCTCGTTGCCGGCCACCTCGCTGCGCGCGGCGAAGGCGGCGTTGAGCATGTCGCGCAGCCGCCGGCGGGCCTCGGCCTCGCGCGCGTCGTTGTCGCCGGACTTGTTCCAGTCCATGGCGCCGAGCGCGCCGATCAGCCCGATGCCGGTGCCGCCGGCCATCAGCGCCGATTCCTGCGCCGCCCAGGCGGTCCAGTCGCCGGTGGCGCGCGTGTTGCTGGAGCCGAGCACGGTGGCGTGCGGCGCGTAGTTCATCAGCGTGGCGATGCGCGCGCCCTGCCGATCCTCCGCGAACAGCACGCGAAACTCGCGGTCCGGGTCGTCGGTCGGCGGGCGGTCATAGGAGCCGGCGGTCGGCGGGCCCTGCACGCTGGCGGCATACAGCCGCGCCTCGCGGCGGTTCTCGTAGGCGGCGACACCGGCCTGCACGCTGGCCTCGGCCAGGATCGCCATGTACAAGGGGCTTTCGCCGCCCCAGATGCCGATGGTGTCCGGCGCGTGGTGCGAATGGTCGGAGGTGACGATGATGTGGTCGGCCGGCACGACCACCGTGCCATAGCGCCGCTCCAGCTCGCGGGCGATGCGCTGGCGGATGTCGTAGATGCCGTTGGGGCCGTTGCCGGCCTTGTAGGCGGCGAAGTAACCGATATTGGTGGTCTTGACCAGGATGAAGCTCCGATCGTCGCGACCAGTGATCGCGACCGCGCCGGCCACCAGCGGATCCTTCTCCTCGGTCGCGCGGCGCTCGCAGAAGGTGCTGTAGCCGCCGAGGCAGGAAAAGCCCGGGAACGGCAGGAAGGAGGCCGGCCTCTCCGCCGCGCCGACCTTGAACGGCAGCGGCGCGGGCGGCGCGGCCTCGACGGCCAGCTGTGCCGCACCGGTGACGCCGTCGCGGCGGGCGCGGATCTCGGTGCCGCCCGGCGCCAGCGCCGTGGCCAGACCGTTGGCGTCGATGCTGGCGACCGCCGGTGCGCTCGAACTCCACTCGATGCCGGTGGCCGGGTCTTCCGCGCTGCCGTCCGAGTATTGCGCGGCGGCGGCGAACTGCTGGGTCTCGCCCACGCGCTTGGTCACCGGCGAGGGCGTCACGGTAATCGACGTGATCACCGGCGGCGTCACCGTGAGCCTGGCGGTATCGCTGAAGCCCTGATGGGTGCCGGTGATCACGGTCTCGCCGTCGTTCAGCGCCGTGGCCAGGCCGTTGGCGTCGATGCTGGCGACCGCTGGCGCGGAACTGGTCCAGGCCACGCCGCTGTTCAGCGCCTGGCGGTCGCCGTTGTCGTAAACCGCCGTGGCCGCGAACTGCTGCGTTTCGCCCACGCCGCGGGTCGCCGCCGGCGGCACCACCTCGATGCCGGTCAGCCGGCGCGTGCTGCCGCCACCCCCGCCGCCGCTGCGATCGTCATCGTCCGAGGACCCGCCGCAGGCGGCGAGCATGGCGATGGCGACCGCCGCAATCGCTTTCTTCGTCATTCCGGCGAAAGCCGGAATCCAGCGTCTTTCAAGGTCGGCGCCATGCCGCCGACGGACCCCGGCCTGCGCCGGGGTGACGGAGAGGAAGTTCATTGCGTTGCGCATCCGAATGCACTCAAGGGATGTGTGGACAGGGACGGCGGCCGTGCGGCCGGCGCCGCGCCCCAGTTCGTGTCGGGCAGCGCGCTCGTCGTCAGCTGCAGGCGGGTCGCGCCGCGCGGCAGAATCAGCCAGCTGCGGTCCAGCGCGGCGCCATCGAGCGCGGCGGCGGTGACGAAGCGATTGAGCATGGAAGCGCCCGGCGCCTCGATGACGAGATCGCCGCCGGGGCGCTTGAGCGTCACCTTCTCGAAATGCGGGCTGCCGATCACATATAAAGGTGTGCCCGGGTTCATCGGGTACAGCCCCATCAGGGTCCACAGCAGCCAGCCGGACAGCGCCCCGAGGTCGTCGTTGCCCGGCAGGCCGAGCGGCGTCGGCGTGTAGATCGAGGCCGCGGCGCGCGCCACAGCCTGCGACTTCCACGGCGCACCGGCGTAGTGGTACAGATAGGGCGCCTGCAGGTCGTGCTCGTTGCCGGGCGCGAACTGGTTGCCGTAATAGGCCACGCCGAACACGGTGATCTGGTTCTGGATCGTGGGCCAGGCCAGCGGCACCTGACTCGCCGGGAAGTTGAAGAACAGATCCAGCCGCTGGTTGACCGTGCCGTCGCCACCCATGCGCTCATACAGCCCGGCGAGGTCGTGCATCGCCAGCCAGGAATACTGCCAGCTCGTGCCTTCCTGGAAGCCGTAGCCCAGCTCCGGATAGAAGAACTCCAGCCAGCTGCCATCGTCGTGGCGCGGGCGGATCCATCGCGTGTCCGGGTCGAGCAGCTTGCGGTAGTAGAGCGAGCGTTCCGCGAGAGTGGCCGACTCGCCCGGCGCGGCGGCCTGCGCCATCAGCGCCAGCGCGAAGTCGGCGATGCCGTATTCCAGCGTGGTGCCGGCGCGGCCCGGCCCGCCTTCGATCACCTCGAGCGGTGAGGACGGGCGCGGCACCGCGAGATAACCCAGCGCAGTGAGCTGCGGATCACGGCGCGTGACGAGGTTGCTGAGCGCCGGCCACAGCTCGGCGCGCAGGGCCTCGTCCAGCTGGCCGCGACACCAGGCCTCGCCGATGAAGGGAATGATCGGATCGCCCGACATGTGCGCGGCGTCCCTCGGCCCCTGCTGCCAGCGCGGCAAATGGCCGGCCTGGCGGTGGAAATCCAGCAGCGAGCGGACCATGTCGTGGTAGATGTCGGGGAAGATCTCCGCCTGCAGCTGGTTCTGGCCGCGGTAGCTGTCCCAGGACGAGAACTGGCTGTAATGCGGGCGCGTGTCCTGGTGGATCTCGCGGTCCGGGCCGCGGTAACGACCGTCCACGTCGCTGTGCAGGTTGGGAAAGTGGTGCAGGCGGTAGAGGGCGGTATAGAACGAGGTTTTCTCCGCGTCCGTGCCGCCTTCGACGAGGATCCGCGCCAGCGCGCGATCCCATTTCACACGCGCCTGCTGTCGCGTGGCCGCGAAATCCCAGCCCGGCAGCTCGGCCTGCAAGTTGTTCAGCGCGCCGGCCTCGTCCGTGTAGGACAGCGCCAGCTTGAACAGCGCCACGCCCTGCGGCGCCTCGAAATCGAGAATCACGCCGAGCGCATCGCCGGTGAGTTCCTGGCCCGCGACCAGCGGCCTGCCGTCGAAGGTCTGCGCGCTGAAGGGCCGGTCCAGGCGCGCGGCGAAATACAGGTCGAAGCCGCCGGCGTCGTTGATGCGCACGCGGCCGGTGAGCGTGCCGTCGTCATGCAGCGTCACCGCCGCCGGCCGGTAGCCAGCGTTCATGCGGCTGATGTCCAGGAGCAGCCGCGGCGGCTGCGAGGGGTCCTGGTAGGTGTAGCGGTGCAGCGCGACACGCTCGGTGGCGGTCAGCTCCGCGAGCACGCCGTAGCGCAGCAACAGGGCCGAATAGTAGCCGGCCTCGGCCACCTCGCTGGCGCGCTCATAGGGCGTGGCATAGGGCGGCAGCGTGCCGGGATAGCCGTAGCTGCCGGGATCGAAACTCGCAGGATCGGGTGGCGTGAGCGTGCCGGTGAAGGGCAGCACCGGGAACTGGCCGGCCTTGAACACGCCGGCCGACATGTGTACGTGGCTGAAACCGGTGATGAGCGCGTTCTGCACGCTGTAACCGCCGTAGTTGAGCGGGCCTTCGGTGTCGGGGCCGACCGCGACCATGCCGAAGGGCAGCACCGGCCCCGGATTGGTGAAGCCCGGCGGGTAGCTGCCGATGCGCGGCTCGACGAAATCGCTCAGGCCTTCGACCAGCGCCTGCACCCGCACCGTCACCTCGTCCTGCGCCTCGGCGCCCGCGGAATCGCGCACCACCAGGCGCAGCACCAGCGGCGTGTCGGCCTCCACCGCCGGTGCGGTGAAATCCGGCGTGGCGCTGTCGGCGTTGCTGAGCGTGACCGTGGGCCCGGACACCTGGCTCCACTGGTAGCTGAGCGCATCGCCGTCGGGATCCGAACTGGCGCTGCCGTCGAGGCGCACGGCCTCGCCCTCCTCCACCGCCTGGTCCGCGCCGGCATGGGCCACCGGCGGGCGGTTCACGGCCGCCGGTGCGCGCACGGTCACGGCCGTGGTCGCCTCGGCGGATGCGCCGCGCGCGTCGGTGACGCGCAGGCGGAACTGCAGCACGCTCTGCTCGGTCACCGAGGGCGCGGTGAAGCCGGCCTGGGCTTGATCTGCATTGTTCAGTGTCACCGCCGGGCCGGCGGTCTGGGCCCAGGCATAGCTCAGCGCATCGCCGTCGGGGTCCGTGCTGCCGCGGCCGTCGAGCATGACCGCTGCGCCCGGCTCTACGGTCTGCGCCGGGCCGGCGCTGGCCAGCGGCGCGCGGTTCACCTGGCTGTTGCCGCCCCCGCCATCCGCGTCGTCATCCGAGGACCCGCCGCAGGCGGCGAGCATGGCGATGGCGACCGCCGCAATCGCTTTCTTCGTCATTCCGGCGCAAGCCGGAATCCAGTGACTTTCGAGGTGCTGGACACCGGCTTTCGCCGGGGTGACGAGGCTGCGCCGTGCACCCCCTGCGAAAGCTGTTGCACCCGCGCGCATCTCGGCTTACTGCAGATAAAGCGCCGAGCTCATCGCCAGCACGCCCAGCCGGTTGCGGCAGTAGGTGGTCTGGTCGCCGAGGGCGTCATCGCACAGGATGGCGCGCTGCTCGGCGGCATCCGGCTCGACCAGCTCGGCGCGTACCCAGCGCGTGCCGGCCGGGACGGTGAAGCGGTGCTCGAAGACCGGCGTGAGGGCCGGCACCGGGACGCGCAGTTGCACGCCGCCGGTGGTGACGATGCGCAGCAACCCACCGGCGGCGTTCGCCACGCGCGCGCGCAGCGCGGCGCCGGAGGCTACCGTGTCGCCGAGCCTGGACTCATAAATGCCGTCGCCGTCGGCATCGGCCTCGAGCTGCAGCTGCGGCGCGCGCAGCAGGGGCGGCTGGTGCGAAACCGAGGTCCGCCCGGCACGCAGCGCCTCGAGCACGCCGCGCGTGCTGCGCTCGGTGGCGAACACCCAGGTGGTCGGCTGGCCCACGCCCTGGATCGGCGTGGTCGCCACGTAATGGTTGTCGCTGCCGCCGGTGAGTCCCACCTTCTCGCCGCGATCCAGCCAGCCCTCCCAGTAGCGCACCGCGTCGTCCAGCGAGTTGGCGGAGGGCGCCGGCGGCTGCCACAGCCAGGAGATGTTCCAGACCTCGACCGTGTCCGGCACCACGTCGCCCTCGTAGCTGCCGTCGCGGGCCGGCGCCCAGTCGGCGTCGTGATGCCAGTCCACGCTCTCGCCGGCGGGATGATTGACCTGGAACACGCCGCCGTCGGCGCGCAGCTCGTCGGCCAGCGCCTGCAACGGCTGGGCGTTGTTGTACACGCGCGTGGCGCCGTGCATCTGCGCATGCCCGGCCAACGAGTTCTCGTAGGACGGCAGCGCGATCACGCCATGCGCGCCGAAGCCCGGGTCGGACTGCGCGCGGATATCGTTGTGGTCGGTGATGGCCAGGTAATCCAGCCCGCGCGCGGAACCGATCAGGAACTGCCGCTCGACCGTGTGCCCGAAAGTGTAGAACTCCTCCGGCCCGGTATTGTCGTCACCCGGCAGTACGCCCGGCAGGACCTGGGACAACGGTTCCGCAATCTCATTGGGACCGCCGTAGCTGTCGTGCGAATACGTGGTGTGCACATGCAGGTCGCCGGCCAGCCATTCGCCGCAGACCGGATACTCGCCGCCGCCGCCCTTGATCCACACCGGGCTGGAATAGGCCACCGGCCGGCCATCGCTGCGCCGCACGCGCAGGTAGTACCAGCGCTCGCCGGCCACCGCACTGACATTGTGGCTGAGCGTGCTCGTGAGCGACTCGGCCAGCACCTGGCCGCCGTTCGTCACCAGCTCCAGCTTGCCGCCGGCCGGCATGGCCGCGGTGACGGCCGCTTCGATCATGACCTGCGCGCCTTCCGCGCGCGCCAGGCGCGCGCCCATCGGCGCGCCGTCGGCGGTGAAGCTCAGGCGGAGTTCGTTGTGGTTCTGCGCCAGCGCGTAGAAGCGGCGCGCGAACATCGCCTCGCGCAGCGCGCCCTCGCTGCGGTCGCGCGCGATCAGCACGGTCTTGGCGCGGTTCGGCAGCGCCCAGCTGGTGCCGTGCTCGTCCTCGGCGCCGACCGCGCCGACGTGCCAGCCCTGGTCCAGCGCAAAGGCATACCAGCCGCCGTTTGGCGCGCCGTTGTCGGTGTCGTAGGCGTCGCCGCTCTTGCCGAACACCTCGATGCCGACCATGCGCAGGTCGGCCTCGGGCCGGTATTCGAAGCCGTTGAAGGCATAGGCCGGGTCGTGGATGACGCCGTTGCTCTCGATCTGGTCCTCGCGCCCCGGGTGGTTGAACACCGCCAGGCCGTCGGCGCCGCCGCCGAACTCCGGCCGGGTGGCGAACCAGGTCCAGAAGGACTCCATGGACAGCGTGTAGCCCTCGGTGGACTTGGCGTTGAAATCGTGGCGCGAGAAGAACACGTTGATGTGGCCGAAACGGTCGGAGGTCCACTCGAAGCCGCGGAAGGCCGTGAAGCCCGCGTCGCTGGCGGCGCGCGCCTGCTGCAGCGTGAGCTGCCACTTGGTCACGGGCGCCGCTGGATTGTCCTGCGACGGCAGCGGCGTGACGCACTCGGCAAAGTCCGGCGACAGGCAGTCCTGGTTGACGGTGAGCGGGACCAGCGCGTTGTCCGAGTGCTCGCTGGAGCCGATGAAGTCCACGCCGCGCTGCTTCGCGGCGGCGAAGTAGCTGGCCGGCGTGGTGCCCACGGCGCCATCGGAGTAGCCGCTGTGCGCGTGCAGCGCGCCTTTGTAACTTGCATAGTCCTGCCAGGCGCCGTTGTCCGGCGCGCAGGCGCCCTCGGCATCCGGCACGACGCGCGAGGCGCCGAGCAGCCGCCCGGCATCGTCGCGCAGGTCCTTGAGCGTGCCGGCGGCCAGCGTCGGCGTGTCGCCAGGATTCTCCGCCAGGCTGGCGAGGGTGGCGGCCAGGTTCGTCCCCAGCCGTTCGAGGCTCGCCACCAGGCTGTAGTCCGGATCGTCCGTCAGCAGCGCGCCGGCGCCGTCCACCAGGCCCTGGGCCGCGGCGAGGAACTGTTCCTGCGCGCCGGTCATGTCGCCGGACAGCGCCAGCAGCAGCGCCTGGCCGAGGCCGCCCAGGTAATCCGCCAGCAGGCCGAGCAGGCCGGGGCTGCGCGCGCCGGCCGCCGGCGGCACGCTGCCGCAGTCGGTTTCGGAATCGAAATCCGCCAGCACATCGCGCAGCACCGAGGGCCGGTCGGTCATGATGCCGTCCACGCCCATGCACAGCAGCTCGCGCATGGTGGCGGGGTCATCGATGGTCCACACGTGCACGGCCAGGCCGCGGGCGTGCGCGTCGGCGACGAATTCCGGGCTGGTGACGGGCACGCCGCTGAACTCGATCGGCACCTGGAAGGCCTCGTGGCCCACGGTGACGCCCTCGCCCGGGCCCTGCCCGGTGGCCACCGCCAGCGCCACCTGGCCGGTGGGGACCGAGGTCGAGACCTGCGGCGCCTGGGCCTTGAAGGCGGCCGCGGCCGTGTCGAGGAAGGAGGCGACGATCACGTCGTCGGTGCGCCCGAATTCGGCCAGCAGCGCGGCCAGCTTGCCTTCATAGCTGCCGGCGCCGCGCTCGTCCGGCTTCAGCTCGAGGTTGATGAGCGTGTCGGGGAAACGCTGCAGCAACTCGCGCAGGGTGGGAATCTTGAAATCGTTGGCGCTGTAGCCGGCCGGCGGCGGAACATCGCCGGTGGCGATGCCGCGGTAGGGATGCGGGCCGGCGGAGTTGCGGTTGCTGCCCTGGCCAGGCACGAACCAGTGGGCGGCGTCGAGCGCCTTGAGCTGGGCCAGGGTCATGCTGTTGACCGCGCCGCTGCCGTTGGTGGTGCGGTCCACGCTGGCGTCGTGGATCACGACCAGCTCGCCGTCGGCGGTCTGGTAGACGTCGGCCTCGATCATCTGGCTTCCGACCCTGAGCGACTCGGCGTAGGCGAACAGCGTGTTCTCGGGGAACTCGTCGGCGCCGCCGCGGTGCGAGATGTTGAGGAAGCGCCGCGCCAGCCAGGGATTGCGCGTGGCCAGCACGTCGGCCAGCGACAGGATCGGCTGGCAGGCCTCGGGCCGCGGGCTGGCAGCGTCGCAGAGCCTGATCAGCTGGTCGAGATCGCCGCCCAGCACGCCGCGGCAGAAGGCCTCGGCCTCGTCGCCGCCGAATTGGCTACCGCCTTCGGCACAGCCCTCGACCAGCGGCTGCAGCTGCGCGGCGAACTCGTCGCAGAAGCCGGGCTGCGGCGCAGCCGCGCGGCAGTGCGCCACGAGCGAGGCGCCGGTTTCGGCGCGCTCGGCCGGCGGCGGAACATCGCCGGTGGCGATGCCGCG
>DATLYR010000058.1 GCA_035574475.1 Nevskiales bacterium
GGCTCGCTGGGCGTGATCCCGGGGCCAGCGAATCGCCGGTGCGACTGCCCACGGTCAGCACCAGCCAGTGCAAGAAGTTCGACTTCCGCAACAACGGCTACCTCGAATCGCAGGGCTTCCCGCTGGTGGAAACGCGCTTCACCGATTTTCACCTGCGCGCCGACGGCAGTCTGTCGCGCGAGGCTGCGGGTCCGGACGAAAGCGGCAGCGCGTATCTGCACGGCAGCAAGCGCCAGTTCTATGCCGATCGCGTGGACCGCGATTACGGCGGCGAGCTGACCGCCAGCGCCGGGCCGGACGAGCTGCGCTTCGCCACCGCGCCCTTCGAACAGCCGCTGGTGATCGCCGGCCCGCCGACCGTCACGCTGTGGCTGTCCTCGCTGGCCACCGACACCGAGCTGTTCGTGCAGCTGCTGGACGAGGCCCCGACCGGCGAGCTGACCTATCTGCAGCGCGGTATGCTGCGCGCCAGCCATCGCGCCATCGATCCAGCGCGCTCGCAGTCCGCCGCCGGCCACCTCTACCGCCCCTGGCGCCCGCACAGCAATCCCGAGGCGATAGTGCCCGGCGCGGCGGTGGAGTATCTGATCGAGATCTTCCCGGTCGGCCACGTGTTCCGCCCCGGCCACCGGCTGGTGGTCAAGATCAGCGCGCCGCCGCTGGACGACAACGACTGGATCTACATCCCCAAGACCCTGCCCACCATCAACGCGGTGTGGCACAGCGCCGAGCGGCCCTCGCGCCTGACCCTGCCGGTGATCCCGCTGACGGCGGTGCGCGACCTCGGCCCCGAACTGGCGCCCTGCTCGCTGGCCAAGATGCGCTGCGTCAAACCGCTGCAGAAAGAGCCAGCCGGCGGCGGCCCGGGCGGGTTACCGGGATTTCCGGTGGCGCTGATGGAACAGCCGGCCGCGCTGCTCGGCCAGCTGCCGGAGGAATTGCTGAACGCAGCCGGCGTCTTCACCGTGCCGACCCCAGTGATCGAGGGCCTGTACGGCGCGTTGCCGGCAGAAAGACCCACGCCCTGACCTGAAGGCCAACGACCATGCGCACGCTGGATGAGTGCCTGACCGAATACGGCGCATTGGAGGCCTCGCCGCTGCCGCTGTGGGCGGTGGCCGGCGGCCTGTGGCCAGCGGCCTGGTTCGTGCAACTGGTCGGGCATAACATCGAGGGCGCCAAGCCGAGCTTCTTCGACGAGCTGGTATTCCTGCTCATCGGGCCGCTGTTCGTGCTCGAGGAGCTGGGCGTGCGCCTGCAGCCGCGCAAGATTCGCTGAACGATCGATACCGACAAATACAGGGGAGTCGCCATGAGATCCTTCCGCACGCTGGTCCTGATCCTCGCCGCCGTGGCCGCCGGCCCCGCGGCCGCCGCGCCCGAGCCGCCATTACGCGAGGTCGTCGTGGTCGGCAATAACTGGGACGGCACCGCCGACGTGTTCGACCCGAAGACCTTCCAGGTGCTCAAGCGCATCAACATCGTGCCGGACCGCGAGGAGCGCCTGCAGGAGATCCGCGCTGCCGGCCTCAAGCGCCGCATCGTGTTCCAGCTGATCCGCCACCGCATCGGCGAAGGCCACGACCAGATGGTGGACGACCTGTTCCCCTCCAAGGACGGGCGCTACCTGTACGTCTCGCGCCCCAGCTTCGCCGACGTGGTGGCCATCGACGTCAACAGCGGGCAGATCGCCTGGCGCACCCGGATCGCAGGCAACCGCGCGGACCACGCCGCCATCTCGCCGGACGGGAAAATCTTCCTGGTCTCGGCCTCGACCGCGCGCAAGGTGCAGGCCATCGACACCGCCACCGGCAGGATCGTCGGCGAGTTCGAATCCGGCGACCAGCCGCACGAGAACACCTACTCGCCGGACGGCAAGCGCATCTACCATGCCAGCATCGGCAAGGTGTTCCTGCCGACCACGGCCCGCTGGCTCGACTGGCTCAAGGGCGATCGCTGGTTCCAGGTGGTGGACGCCGAAACCTACCGGATCATCAAGCGCGTAGACATGGGCGAGAAGCTGAAGGAATTCGGCCGCCCCTGGATCGACAAGGCCGTGCGGCCGATGGCGGTGGCGCCGGACGAGCGCCATGTCTATCTGCAGATCTCCTTCTTCCACGGCCTGTTCGAGTATGACCTGGCGGCCGACAAGATCACACGCGTGCTGGAACTGCCGGTGCCGGAGGAAATCCGGAAGCTTTCATACTGGAAATACCAGCTCAACTCCGCGCACCACGGCCTGGCCATCAACCGGCAGGGCACCCGGCTGTGCGTGGCCGGCACCATGTCCGGCTACGCCGCGATCGTGGATCGCGCCAGCTTCGAGTACACGATCATCCCGCTGTCCGACACGCCGCTGGGCGCCAAGCCCTACTGGGCCACGGAGAGCCACGACGGCCGCCACTGCTACGTCTCGGTCAGCGAGCAGGACCGCGTGTCGGTGATCGATTTCGAGACCGCGAAGGAAATCGCCAGTGTGCCGGTGGGCGACCACCCGCAGCGCGTGCGCACCGGCCAGCTGCGCCTGGCCCTGCCGGCTGGCGCGGCGCGCTGAAGCCCGGCCCTCAGCCGCAGCCCGTGCAATCGTGCCGCAGGATGCCGGGATCGGTGAGCATGGAGGGTGCGTAGTCGGTCATGCGGCGCACGGTGCGCGCGAGGTGCGCCTGGTCGTAAAAGCCGGCACCGAGGGCGATCTCGGCCAGCGGGCGGCCCTGCGCCCACAGGCGCATGGCGTGACGGATACGCAGCCATAACAGGTATTGACGCACCGGCAGGCCGAGCTGTGCGCGGAACAAGTGCATGAAGCGCGACTCGGACAGGCCGACCTGCGCCGCCACCTCGGGAATGCTGGGCAACGCCTCGGGGATGCGTGCGCGCATGTAGCGCGTGGCCTGCTGCACGCGCGCGTCCCAGGGCAGCGCCGGCAGCGGCTGGGGACAGAGTGCCTGCAGCAGCTCGTCCACCAAACGCCGGGCGGCGGCGCAGTTCAGCCGCCCCGCGAACAGCTGGGCGAAGCGCGGGCGCTGGGCCGCGAACACGGACCCCGGCAGCGGCACCACGGGCTGCGCGGTCAGCAGCGGGTGCAGATGGCGGTAGGCGGGGTCGTCGGGGTCGATGAGCAGGTCCACCAAGCGATAGCCTTCCGAGTCGAGTTCGCGCTGGACGTTGGGCGCGAGCAGCGCGGCCTCGTAATGCCGGCGGCCGGCGTTATCGAGCGTCAGGGCGAAGGGCGCATCCACGCTGATCAGGAGCGTGGCGGCGAAATGGGCATGGCGGGTATTGACGATATGGCCCGGGGCAAACAGCAGCACGCCGTCCCAGACATAGGCCTGCGTGGGTCCCGGTGGGCTGGCGCCGCGCTGGTTCATCGGTAGCCGAAACGTACAAGCCAAGGGTCTGGATTCACCTGAAGAATTATGCGGTATGGCTAGGCTGCGGGTCGTATTGCCCCGCCACCCCGCCGAGGAGAGGGATAAATCCAATGAAAACACCGCGACGCCCCCTGCGCCCCTGGCTGCTGGTCGCCCTGCTGGCGACGCTGGTCAGCATCGCCTGCAGCCGCAGCAGCAGCGACGCCCTGACGCCCGATGGCGGGAATGGCGGCGCGAATGGCGGCGGGAGTAGCGGCGGCAGCAGCAATACCCGGCTGATCGTCATCGAGCCGGGACCGCAGGCGGAGACCCGCGCGCTGACCGCCTTCTTCGAGGCGCGCGAGGGCGACACGATCCAGTTCGGGGCCGGCCTGTTCGAGTTCGGCAGCGGTCTGATCCTGTCCAATGCGCGCGGCGTCACCATCCGCGGCGCCGGCATGGACAAGACCTTTCTTTCGTTCCGGAACAGCAGCAACAAGGAAGGCATCTTCGCCACCCACGTGCTCGGCCTGACCATCGAGGACCTGACGGTGGAGGACATGCCGGGCGACGGCGTCAAGATCAGCGACGCGCGCCACGTCACCCTGCGGCGCGTGAAGGTGCGCTGGACCAACGCCGATCCCGAGCACCCCAATTACGACGCCAGCCGCGCCAGCTGGGCCAACAACGGCGCCTACGCCTTCTATCCGGTACTGACCGAGGACGTGCTGGTCGAGGACTGCGTCTCGATCGGTTCTTCCGACGTGGGTTTCTACGTCGGCCAGTCCCAGGACGTGGTGGTGCGCAGGAACCTCGCCTTCCACAACGTGCAGGGCTACGAGTTCGAGAACACCGACGACTCGGAGATGTACGAGAACGTCGCGCGCGACAACGCCGGCGGCTTTCTCGCCGTGGACCTGCCGGGCCGCACGCGCTTCGGCGACAAGAATCGCTTCTACCGCAACACCATCGAGAACAACAACATCGACAACTTCGCGCCCAAGGGCACGATCGCCGCGGCGGTGCCGCGCGGCACCGGCCTGATCATCCTGGCCACCGACCAGGTCGAGGTATTCGACAACGACATCCGCAACAACGACACGCTCGGCATCGTGGTGGTCAGCTACCGGCTGCTGGATTCCTCGCGCGACCCGCGCTTCGACTACTACGCCGAGGGCATCCACATCCACCACAACCGCTTCGCCAACAACGGCAAGAACCCGCAGCTGCCGAAGCTGGGCCCCGAGGACCTGCCGGACCCCACCGCCAATCCCTCGCTGCTGCCGCTGCTGATCATGCTCAAGAACTTCGGCCAGACCGCGCACATCGTCTGGGACGGCTACACCGACACGCGCAACGCCGACTGCCCGGCGCCGGCCGGCGTGCCCACCGACGAGCGCGGCAAGCCACAATACCGCGCCGAAGACGAGGCGCCAGACTGCGGCGCGGAACCCAACGGCGTGCCGGTGCGTTACAACGCCTACAAGTTCGATGCGCAGGGCAATCTGAAGAAACCGGCCAACTGGCTGTGCATCCGCGAGAACAGCTTCAACGACAGCGGCCTGCCGACGCCGCGTTTCGTCAACTTCAAGGGCACGGTCCCGAATCCCGAGAAGCTGCCCGGCTCACTCGGCGGCCAGGACCAGCTGCTGGCCTCGCGCGACGAGGCGCCCTTCGCCTGCGAACTGCCGGCGCTGCCGCCGACGGTCATCGAGCCTTACGTGCCCGGCGCCGGCCAGTCAGCGGCGCCCTCGCCGGAGGAGATCCGGCGCGTGTGCGAGGCAGTGAAGCCGGGCGAGATCAACCGTGCCGCGCTGGCCTACAACTGCCCGCGGCTCGAACACTACGGCCTGTTCAGCGACCCCCAGGACCCGCGCTCCACGCCGAACGAGGGCGGCGTGCCCTTCGACCTGACCACGCCGCTGTTCTCCGACTACGCGATCAAGTACCGCGTCGCCTTCCTGCCGCCGGGCATGCCGGCCCAGTGGCGTGACCACACCAACGGTCCCAATGCGCATCTGCACTTCCCGGTCGGCACGGTCATCGCCAAAACCTTTGCCTTCCGCGACGGGGCCAGCGAGAACGTGGTCGAGACGCGGCTGCTGATCAAGCGCCAGACGCCGACCGGCCCGAGCTGGCAGGGCCTGCCTTACCTGTGGCGTACTGACGCCGGCGGCCGGCGCTACGCCACGCTGGAAATCACCGGCGCCAGCGCCAGCGTGCGCTGGGATTACGAGGATCCGGATCCGCGCGCCCGCAACAGCGCCGGGCAGCGCCCGCGCTACACCGGCGCCACGTCCGATTACAGCATCCCGCAGGCGGCGCAGTGCGTGACCTGCCACGCGCGCGAGGACCTGGAAGGCGGCAGTGCGCCCATCGGGCTCAAGCCGCGCGCGCTCAACCGCGACTACGACTACGGCGGCGCCATCGGCGTGCGCAACCAGCTCGCGTACTGGCGCGCCAGCGGCCTGCTGGTCGGCGGTCCGGCCGACCTGGCCGAGGCCGAGCGCCTGCCGGAGTGGAACGTGCCCGGCGCGAGCGGCCAGCCGCCGGGCTCGCCGGCCGACGTCGAGGCGCGCGCCCGCGCCTACCTCGAGTCCAACTGCGCGCACTGCCACAACCCCAAGGGTGTGGCCAAGAGCACGCGCCTGTCGCTCGACCAGTGGATCCTGTCGAACGGGGTAGTCACGCCGCGACCGGTCAACCGCGATTACGGCATCTGCAAGTCGCCGGTCGCCTCGGGCCGCGGCACCGGCAACCGCCTGTACGACATCGTGCCGGGCGACGCGCTCGCTTCGATCCTGGAGTTCCGCCTCGGTAACGCCGATGACGCCGCCGTCCGCATGCCGCCGATTGCCAAGAGCGTGGTACACGCGGAAGGCCATGCGCTCATCACGCAGTGGATCAACCTGCTGCCGCTGCCGACCACCCAGGACGACAACTGCTCCGGCGCCGCGGGCTCTTTGCCCGCGCCGCTGGGCGATCTGCTCGGCGCCCTGCCCGCACCCTGACTCAGCCTCACGCAAAACCGAAGTATCAGCCATGCGCCATTTCATTCCTGTGCTACTGCTTTCCGGACTTGGCACGCTAGCCGCCTGCGGCGGCAGCGGCGGTGGCAGTGCTGGCCGCGGCGGTGGCACGCCGCCGCCGAGCGCCGCCCCCTCGACCCGTTACGACATGGCCAACGCCTGCTTCGCGGTGCGCGACAGCGCAACCGGCATGTTCCTGCGCGCGGGCGAGGATGGCAGTGTCAGCCTCGATGCGGCAGAACTGGCCGCCGCCACACCTTTCTTCATGAAGCCCAGCGGCCTGGGCCGCTACCTGTTCTTCGATCCGGCACAGCGCTTCCTGTCGTTGCCGGCGGCCAACGACGCGCAGGCCGACCTCGGCATGGAGATCGTCCAGCAGCTCGGCTGGCATGTGGCCGGCGTCGGCGACCTGCTGCTGTGGCTGCCGCCGCAGCTCGACCCGGTCGGCAACGGCGTGGATCAGGCCGGTGATACGATTGCGGCACAGGCGTCGCAGGCCGATGCCTTCCGCGGCGCGCGCCGCCTGGCCATGACCGCCGAACCCTCCGATGCCTCGGAGTGGACGGTGCAGGAAAGCGGCAGGCACTTCACCATCGCCTCCACGCTGACCGGCGATCCGCTCGGCAATGCGCAGGGACCTGGCAGCTTCGACTTCGTGCCCGCCACCGGCTGTGCCGAGTTCCCCGAAGCCCAGCTCAATGCCACGGGCGAACCCTTCAAGGGCACCAATCCGGACGGCACGGTATTCGGCTATGCCGAGACACACATGCACCTCGGTGGCTCGATGATGCTCGGCGGGCGCATGAGCTACGGTGCACCCTTCCACAAGTTCGGCATCACCCACGCGCTGGGCAACTGCGCGTACGACCACGGCCCCAACGGCGTGCTGGACGGCCTCGACGCCTTCGTCAACCGCGAGAAGAATTTCTTCCCCCCGCACGACACGGTCGGCTGGCCGACGTACAAGGACTGGCCGAGCTGGGGCGGGCAGACCCACCATCAGACTTATTACATCTGGCTCAAGCGCGCCTGGATGGGCGGGCTGCGCCTGATGGTGAACCACTTCGTCGCCAACGAGGAGCTGTGCCAGCTGTGGCCGGTGCGGCAGTACGACTGCAACGAGATGCAAAGCATCGAGCAGCAGTACGACATGGTGCACGAACTGCAGGACTATATCGACGCGCAGTCCGGCGGGCCCGGCAAGGGCTTCTTCCGCATCGTCACCAGTTCGGCGCAGGCGCGGCGCGTGATCGAGGACGGCAAGCTTGCCGTGGTGTTGGGCACCGAGAACGAAAAGATCTTCGACTGCGGCGAGTATCTCGATGCACCGCTGTGCACGCGTGAGCACATCGATGCGCAGCTCGAAAAGTGGTATGCCAAGGGTCTGCGCGCGATCTTCCCGATCCACCTGCTCGACAACGCCTTCGGCGGCACGCGCCTGACCGACGACCCGGCGCTCTCTGCGCTGTACCAGAGCGCGAATATCGTGGCCACCGGCCACCCCTACGCCACCATTCCCTGCGAGGCACTGGACAGCCGTGCGCCGCACGGCGCCACGCCGGTGGAC
Organism: Nevskiales bacterium; assembly: GCA_035574475.1. Classification (NCBI taxonomy): domain Bacteria; kingdom Pseudomonadati; phylum Pseudomonadota; class Gammaproteobacteria; order Nevskiales; species Nevskiales bacterium. The sequence goes on from DATLYR010000058.1 coordinate 7,947, forward strand.
GGCCCGCGCGGCATCTTCGACACGCTGCTGCTGCAGGTCATGGGCCCGCCGCCGGTGCCGCCGCTGACCGGCTGCGTGCGCAACGCGCGCGGGCTGACCGAGCTGGGCGATTACTTCGTCAACCGCATGATCGATTACGGCATCATGATCGAGACCGACCACACCGGCGAGATCGCGCGCCGGCGCATATTCGACATCGCCGCTGCGCGCAACGTGCCGGTGCTGTCCGGCCATACCGGCGAGGTCAGCGAGGTCAAGGACAGCCGCCGCATCCTGGAAGTCGGCGGCATCATCTCCAACCTGACGGACGAGCCCTCGCCGGTCACCGTCGCCTTCATCCAAGACCTGGTCGCGCTGTACCGCGAGCTGCACGGCACGACCGTGGGACTCGCGACCGGCTTCGGCTCGGACATCAACGGCATCCACAACCAGCCGCCGCCGCGACCGGATGCTGCGGAACGTCCGCTGCAGTACCCGTTCAAGTCCTACGACGGCAAGGTGACCTTCGAGCGCCAGGTGACGGGCGAGCGCGTGTTCGACCTCAACACCGACGGCGTGGCGCACTACGGCCTGTACCCCGATTTCATCGCCGACATGCAGATGCAGCCGGGGGGCGAGGAAGCCTTGAAGTATGTCTTCCGTTCGGCCGAGGCCTATCTGCAGGCCTGGGCACGGGCCGAGGCGGCACGCACGCGCTGAAACTTGCAGTCACTCGACTTTTGAGCGCGATTCCACCCCGGCTCGGTCAAGATTCAGTCGAGCAGCGGCAATGCCAACTCACCCGAGAGCGTGACCGCGAACGGTACGCGCGAGCTGCTGGTGAAGTACTGGCCGTGACTGGTGTACAGCGCAAGGCCCAGCACATCGCCCGCCTGCAGGCGCGTGGCGACCACCGGCAGGTCGAGTGCGCGTGTGCCGGTGCCACGTAGCGGTCGCAGCTGGTCGTTGACCAGTTCAATGGCGCCACTCCCCGCACGCTGCACACCGATGCCCACGAAGACGATGGCATCAAGTGCCGGTGCGACGTCCGCGAGCGTGACCGTGAGCTGCGGCAGACCGGCCAGGTCGCGCGTGCGATCCAGCGTCGCCAGCGGCACGAACTGGGCGCCGTCGTTGTACAGATTGCCCGGTTCGAACACCACCGTGGTCGAGGGAAGGGTGAAGCGCTCGCCGCCGACGGGCATCCGATCCAGCACGCGCTCCGTCTGGTCGGTGACGGGGAAGCAGAACCTGGGGATGCTGCGCGCGGCCCCGGTGCGACCCTTGAGCTTTTCGTCGTACCAGGCGACTGTGGCTTCGAACGGATCGAGGTTGCCGCACAGGCTCGATGTGGGGTCGGTCTGGATGCCCTGCTGGTTGAACAGATGACCATTGGGGACGTAGATGACCCGCACGTCGGCACCCTGTGCGCGCAGGCACTGGGCGTTCTGCCAACCCTCGAGACCATCGAAGAGCGTGTCACGCGTGCCTTGCACGATCAGCGCATCGACGCGCGGGCCGGCGCCCTCTTCGCAGAACGCCACTGGTGAGTGACGCTTGAGCGTGTCCAGCACGTCCTCGGGCGGGGTGTTGGTTGCCAGCGTCTGTGCATACGCGCGCGGGATGAAGGGGTCCGGTCGCGCAAGCGCCAAGCCCGCGGCCGTGAGCAGGGTCACATGGCCCGAGCGCATCACGCGATCGGGGGCGAGCGAATAGCGCAGGTCGTACCAGGTCACCCAGGGTGCCACCGCCTTGACGCGCGGATCCTGCTTGGCGAGCGGAATCTGGAATCCGCCTCCGTAGCTGCCGCCGACCGCCCCGACCACGGCGCGCCCATCCCGCCGCGTCACCGGCAAATTGGCTTCGGCCCAGTCGATCACGACGGAGTAATCGCGGATTTCCTTGTCCGGGTCCATGATCCGTGCCTGGCCGCCCGAGTCGCCCCAGCCGCGGTTGTCCAGCGAAATCACGACATAGCCGGCACGCCACATGCGCGTGACCATGCCGTGATGCATGTCACCGTAGAAGTTGGTCGGGCTGTAGCTGAGATCGGCGGGTTGCTGCGTGCGCCGGTCGCCCCAGCCGTTACTATGCAGAATCAGCGGCGCGGTTTCCCCAGGCGCAAGCGCCGGCACGAATACCGTGGTCGCAATCGGCGTGCCGTCGAACGACGTCACCGTCTGATTGAAGTAACGGGGTTCGCTCGGAGAACCGCCATCTCCTCCTCCACTCGACCCGCAGGCAACCAGCGCCGCCGCTGCCAGCAAGCAGCACATCCGTTGCCATACGCAGAGAACGTCAACCATGTTGAACTTCACTCCAATGCTTGAGAAGTAGTATCCAGCGGCGCAGAGCCAGAATCAGCGTGAGTAACGCGAGCTCGATCCATTCGAGCCGTCCGCCACCACCTGCACCGCTAAGACGGATAAGGCCACTGCCTGAATCGTCCGGCCTCGCGCTTTCAGGCCAGGCGGCCAACATGCCCTGCATCGCAAAGGCATGCGCCCAGGAATGCGGTGCGCCATAGGACTGGGGATAGTCGCGGTCGAGGGTGGTCACTTCGCCGATCAGATTCGTCTCCGGTGCCGCATGGCGCGCCAGCCAGGTCATGACGACGCGCGCGCGCTCACGTCCATTGCGGAGCAGCCCCTGATCTTCCAGTTCGGACAGCGAAGTTGCAAACCAGCCCAGTCCGGTATTGTAGGGCTCTGTCACCAGACGCTCGCCGGGCGGACCATCCCACATGCGGGACCAAAAGAAGTCCATATGGCGTGCGGTCTTGCCCGCGTGGTCCGAGGGTGGCGCGAAGACACGCCCCGGCCACATCAGGCTCGTGTGATCCCAAAGGATGGGATCGAAGGAGGGATCCTGCTCGAACTGGTACTCACCGCCGATGAGAGGATTGGTGAGCCAGGCGAAGTAGCCCGGCTCTTCACGCCAGTAGTTCGGCACCAGCGCGGCACGAATCTCGCGTGCCCGCTCTGCCCAGGCGGGGTCGGCAGTCTCTCCGAGCCGGGCAGCGATCTCGATGGCGGCTTCTAGCCCCATGATCACGGCGACGTCGCCAGCAATGGTCTGGCCGGGCAGGAATCGATCCTCCTCGTTGCTGGCGAGATGACCGCCATTGCCCGGATCGGCCCAGACGCGCATGAAATCCCCCGCTTTGCGTATGCTAGGCCAAAGATCGCGCAGGAAATCGGCATCGTTCCACTGAAGGTAGTGCTGCAGCACCGCCCATACGAACAGGCCCGTACCATCCACCTGCCCGCCGAAGTAGGTCAGGGGAAGGCCCTCGTTGAGGGGCCAGGGCGTGCCGTTGTTGTAAGACGCACCGCCAAAGCCGCCATCCGGTCTTTGCAGTGCAGCTGTGCCCCGCAAGGCACGACGTGCCTCTTCCCGGTAGCCGAGGGCGCCTAGAATGTAGGCGGTTATCGAGGTATCACGCGGCCAGGCATGACCGTACGGTGGCTGACGGAAGGCCCCGGCGGACAACAGTCCGCTGGTGCGGTCGAGATTCATCCCGAGCACCAGCAGACTGCGCCAGAACAAGGCCTCGAGTGCAGGGCGCTGTGTGACGGGCATCCGAGCGAAATTCGGCCGCCGCTGAGCACGCTCTGTCCACTGCCACCAGTACCGATCCACGGTTTCGCGCTGCGCGACCACCTCCTCGCTCAGCGTGCTTTGCATACGCTCGAGGGCCGCGGACGCTGTCGGCCCAGCGGCGTTCACTACACGCACTGTGGCACTCGTATTCGGTGCAAGATCCAGATCCCAGGCCTGTGCTGCGTTGGCTGGCCCTACGACTTGGGCAATCGGCAGCCAATGGCCGCGCGTCGCAGCGGCATAGGCATCCGGCAGCGGCAAAGGACTGAAACCGACCGACAGGCTACGGTCGTTCACGGTCACGCTCGCGCCGTCGGACACCGCGCTGGTGTCCACACCCGCCATGCGGCGATCGGGATGTGGCTGGCCCCCCAGGGCAAAAGCCACTGGGACGTGCACCGCGCCATGTTCGATTGCCCGGTCGGAGATTCGAACAGTTTCGATGGGATAGTCGAGTACCGTGTCCCCGATCGAGCTCGTGGCGAGCGGCAATGCGAGATCGGTCGGGGTCAGGTTTTCGTAGTGGACCAGCTCGACTCGCCGGGCCATGCCGTGGTTCGTGATGCGCACGTTCTGGATCAGCACATCCCTGTCCGGCAGGACGAACGACTCGATCAGAGCCTCCAACGCCACGTCGGGCAGCACGACTTCCTGATGCAAGCGCAAGCTGCGCGTGTCGGCATAGCGGGTGCGATGCACAAGGGCGGGATCATCCAGCCAATAGAACCGACCATCGACGCGCAAACCGAAGCGCACGCCGCTGGCGGCGCTGCGCGCGCGGTCCTGAGCCTGTGGCTGGGTTTCGTAGCCGAACTGCCCGCCGTTCTGGTCGTAAAGAATAGGGCTGGGCCAGAACACGCCGATCGCCCGCGCTCCCTCGCCCAGCGTCACTGTCAAGCCGCCGTTACCCACCTGGCCACGGATCGGGGAATATGTCCAGTAGATCAACCCCAATGGGTCTGGCAGACCGTCTATGCAATCCGGGCTCACCGCCAAAGGTCCCAGCCGGGCGGCAGTCAGCTGCAAGCGGATGGTCAACGAACCCAGACATTCCGCGGCTTGCAAAGGCGCGGCAAGAGCGGCTGAGAACAAAAAAACCAACCACGACAGACGAGCGCGCCCCACATACCGCACGTTCGAATAACCCGACATCTCCTCCACCCATCCGTTCTTGACCGGGAGTGCTGTGCAGCCGGTCTATTTGTGACGCACAGGCTAGGAAACCCGCCTTGCATTGACAACGACATCATGTGACCCAATATTGGTCATTTCGTGACACCACCCCCGCACCAATCTAGAACCCTCGAACCTCAGGCCGCCACCCACGCAGGCTGGGTGATGCTCATTGCCAAACTGGTAACCGCCAGCGGCATACCTGCGCAAACGCTGTTCGACACGATCGGCATGACGCGCGCAGGGCTCTTCTCACACGCGCGCATCCCCCAGCGCAGTATCACGGCCCTATGGCGAGCGGCGGAACAACTGACGGGGCGCCGGGATATTGGCCTGGATGTGCTCGACCATTTCCACATCGCGGCACTTGGGCCGTTGGCCTACGAACTGCTCGCCGCTGCGACTTTCCGCGAGGCCGCAAACGATTTTCTGCGTCATGCGACACTCATCAGCGAAACTTGGCAATTCACGCTTTGTGAGCGCAAAGGACGCGCGCGCATCGTCATCGCGACGCGCGATTCCCAGGCCGAGGTTTCACACCATTCTTACGATGCGATCATTGCCGCCGCCCTACGCTTTACCCGTGACTGGTTGAGCGGCGGCAACGTCACCTTTGACGAGATCTGGTTCCGCCATCCGGATTTCGGTCTAGCTACCCGTTATCGAGAGCGACTGGGATGTCGATGCCGGTTTGGCGCCACAGAGTATGCATTGTGCTTCGACGCGGCGCTCCTCGACACGCCCATGCCTGCTGCCGACCACGAAGTGCATGGCGCGCTGGATCAGCGATTGCAACGTCAGATGGAGCGGCTGGATCCTTTCAGCGCGCGTGTTGAGCGCGCCCTGCGGGAAATCCTGCGCGCTGGCGCAAAGCCCAGACGGGCGATCGTGGCCACTCGCCTTGGACTGGGCGAGCGCACGATGCTGCGCCGCCTGAGTGCAGAATCGGAAACCTTCTCGAAGCTCAGCCGTCGTGTCCGTGAGCAGCTCGCGCGCGAATCACTAGCCGCCGGAGCCACCCTGGCCCAGACAGCCGAGCAACTCGGTTATGCGGATGCCGCAAGCCTGAACAAGGCACTCAAACGTTGGACGGGGGGCGGAGCACGTAGCCTGCGTCACCACAAAGACCACTGAAACAGGCCCACCAACAACGTTGCTGCTGCCGCAGGCCGCGCCACAGATTCCAATCACTAGGCCAGGCACTTCAACCCGGAGTCCGGCGCAGTTTTTCGGTCAGTGCTTGGCCGTTGCGCCGGCATGTTGCGGCGCAGCAGCCAATGACGACGACCCATCGCTGATTGTTACATTGCTCACTGTCACATTGACAGGAGGAGCACATGGACACGCCTGCCACCGCCCCCGCGAGCCCGCACCCGATGCCGGTACGCCGCGACCTCAGGTTCGGCCTGCCCGCCGGGCGCATCACCGACTGGAATGCCCACGGCCCGCACCTGACGCAATTCATGAACACGCTGTCGCTCTATTTCCCGGTCGGCGAGCGTTTCTTCATGGACAGCGTGCGCCATTACCGCGAGCGCATCACCGATCCGGAATTGAAGAAGGCCGTGACCGGCTTCATCGGCCAGGAGGCGATGCACGGGCGCGAGCACCAGGAATACAACGAGGCCCTGTTCGCGGCCGTGCCCGCGACCGCAGGCATGGAACGCTTCGTCGGCCGCTTCCTCAAATGGATCCAGACATGGCTCCCGGCGCGCATGCAGCTGTCGGCCACCATCGCCCTCGAACACTTCACCGCCATCATGGCCGACGGCCTGCTCAAGGAGCCGCGCATTCTCGAAGGCGCCGAGCCGAAGTTCGCCGCGCTGTGGCGCTGGCACGCGCTGGAGGAAACCGAGCACAAGGCGGTGGCCTTCGACGTGTGGACCACGGTCATGGGCCGCGGCCCGCGGGCCTGGTTCGAGCGCTGCCTGGGCCTGCTGCTGGCCACGGTGATCCTGTGGACCATTTTCACCACGCATTACCTGTACATCCTCGGCCAGCAGGGCCTGCTCACGAACGGGCGCGGCTGGGGGGCGCTGTTCCGCGTGCTGTGGGGCGAAATCGGCTTCATGCGCAAGCTGATCCTGCCCTGGGCGGACTACTTCCGGCCGGGCTTCCATCCGTGGGACCATGACAACCGCCACTTCCTGGCCGAGATGGACAAGGTTACGGCCGGGCTGCCCTCGGCCCCATCGGCCTGACGCGCGCCCGGCCGCACGGGAGAAACCGCCATGACGACCGCCCTGCACGCCCCGGCCGGCACCGTGCCCATCGCCATCATCGGCGCCGGCTTCGCCGGCCTGGGCATGGCGATCCGCCTGCGGCAGGAAGGCCGCGAGGACTTCCTGCTGCTGGAGAAGAACACGGACGTCGGTGGCACCTGGTGGGAGAACCACTACCCCGGCTGCGCCTGCGACATCGAGTCGCACCTGTACTCATTCTCCTTCGCGCCCAATCCGGGCTGGTCGCGCATGTTCTCGCCGCAGCCGGAGATCCAGCGCTACCTGCGGGACTGCGCCGAGCGTCATGACCTGCTGCCGCGCATCCGCTTCAATACCCTGGTGGTCGGCGCCCGCTACGACGAGGCGGCCGGACTGTGGCTGCTGCGCACCGCCGACGCAACGGCGGTGCGCGCCTACATGGAATCGCGGGGCCTGCATCCGGGCGATGCCATCGACTGGAACGACCCGGCGCTGCCGCCCGTCAGCACCCTGAAGGCGCAGGTGGTGATCTCCGGCATGGGCGGGCTGTCCACGCCCGCCTATCCGCAGCTCGAGGGCCTGAAGGACTTCCGCGGCAAGAGTTTCCATTCGCAGAACTGGGATCACGACTACGACCTCGCCGGCAAGCGCGTGGCGGTGATCGGCACCGGCGCCTCCAGCATCCAGTTCGTGCCGCAGATCGCGCCCAAGGTCGCGCGGCTCGACCTGTACCAGCGCACGCCCCCTTGGATCGTGCCCAAGCCCGACCGGCCGGTGACGCGCATCGAGCGCTGGCTGTTCCGCGTGCTGCCCTTCACGCAGCGCTTCTACCGCGGCGGCATCTACGTGTTCCACGAGCTGCTCGGCACCGCCTTCGTGGTCAACCCGCGGCTGATGAAGCTGATCCAGGGCCTGGCGCTGCGCCACCTCCGCCGCCAGATTCCCGATCCCGAGCTGCGGCGCAAGGTCACGCCCGACTACACCATCGGCTGCAAGCGCATCCTGATCTCGGACGACTACTACCCGGCGCTCACACGGCCGAACGTGGCGGTCATCACCACCGGCATTCGCGAAGTACGCGCGCACTCGATCGTCACCACGGACGGCGTCGAGCGCGAGGTGGACTGCATCATCTTCGGCACCGGCTTTCGCGCCACCGATCCATTGCCGCGCGGCGTGATCTTCGGCCGCAACGGTCAGGACCTGCTGGATGCGTGGCAGGAAGGCCCCGAGGCCTACAAGGGCACGACCGTGGCCGGCTTTCCCAACCTGTTCTTCATCGTCGGGCCCAACACCGGGCTCGGGCACAACTCGATGGTGTACATGATCGAGTCGCAGATCGCCTACATCCTCGACGCGCTGAAACTGATGCGGGACAAACGGCTGCGCGCACTCGAGGTGCGGGCCGACGCCCAGGCTGCGTACAACGCCAAGCTGCAGCGCGGCCTCAAGCACGCGATCTGGTCGGTGGGCGGCTGCAAGAGCTGGTACCTTTTGCCCAACGGCAAGAACGTCACGCTGTGGCCCGGCTACACTTGGCAGTTCCGGCGCCAGACGCGGCGCTTCGACGCCGCGGCTTACCGCCTGCAGGGCGAACACGTGCAGGCAGCAGGCGACTCATCGCTCGAGACCCAAGCCGCATAAACAGTTTTGCAGGCGCGGCAAGTTATTTCTTCCACTTGATGTTGCAGCCCATGCTGGGCTTCTGGTCGGGGTTGACGGGCCGGCCGGCGAGCACCGCATCCAGCGCCGCGCGCAGGTCTTGGCCGGTGAGCGGCACCTCGTTGCCCGGCGTGGAGCCATCCAGCCGGCCGCGGTAGACCAGCTGCAGATTACCGTCGAAGACATACAGGTCCGGCGTGCAGGCGGCCTGGTAGGCGCGCGCCACGTCCTGTGACTCGTCATACAGGTAGGGAAAGGGATAGCCGAGGCGCTGCGCGGTTTCCCGCATTTTCTCCGGCGCATCCTCGGGGTAGTTCGCGGCATCGTTGCTGCTGATGGCGATGAAACTCACGCCCTTCGGCTGATAGTCGCGCGCCAAGCGGATCAGCTCGGGGTTGACGTGCTTCACGTACGGGCAATGGTTGCAGATGAACATCACCACCGTGGCCCGGTCGGACTTCAGTTCCGACAGCGCCAGCACCCGGCCGCTGACCGTGTCCGGCAGCCGGAAATCCGGCGCCCGCGTACCCAGCGGCAGCATGGTGGAAGGGGTCAGGGCCATGGCAGGCCAATGATATGCGGATTCTTGCGGATCGGGGCCAGCCCCGCGGACGCGGGCCTGGCACTTGCGCGAAGCGCCCGACGGAGGATGCTTTTTGTCCCGCCGGCCGGTATCATAGGCAGTCTTATATCCGCCTATCCGTATAATCTGATTACCCGGAGACGCGCACGATGCTCAAGAACTACGTCTTCACCTCCGAGTCGGTCTCCGAGGGCCACCCGGACAAGATCTGCGACCAGATGTCGGACGCGATCCTGGACGCCTACATCGCGCAGGACGCGCATGCGCGTGTGGCCTGCGAGTCGCTGACCAAGACCGGCATCGCCATGGTCGCCGGCGAGATCAAGGTGCAGAAGGGCGTGCACATCGACGCCGAGGCCATCATCCGGCGCGTCATCGCCGACATTGGCTACACCAGCTCGGAGATCGGCTTCGACGCCGAGACCTGCGCGGTGATCAACGCGCTGGGCAAGCAGTCCATGGACATCAACCAGGGCGTGGACCGTGGCGACCGCAAGAAGATGGGCGCCGGCGATCAGGGCCTGATGTTCGGCTTCGCCTGCGACGAGACCGAGGCGCTGATGCCCGCCCCGATTCAGTTCGCACACCGACTGGTGGAAAGGCAGGCGCAGCTGCGCAAGAGCGGCAAACTGCCGTGGCTGCGGCCCGACGCCAAGAGCCAGGTGAGCCTGCGTTACGAGGACGGCAAACCCGTCGCGGTGGACGCCGTGGTGCTCTCCACGCAGCACGCCGACAGCATCTCGACCAAGGCGCTGCGCGAGGCGGTGACGGAAGAGATCATCCGGCCGATCATCCCGACGAAGCTCTTCCACAAGGGCACCAAGATTCACATCAACCCGACCGGACGCTTCGTGGTCGGCGGGCCGCTGGGCGATGCCGGCCTGACCGGGCGCAAGATCATCGTCGACACCTACGGTGGCTATGCGCGCCACGGCGGCGGCGCCTTCTCCGGCAAGGATCCCTCCAAGGTGGACCGCTCGGCCGCCTATGCCGCGCGCTATGTCGCCAAGAACATCGTCGCCGCCGGCCTGGCCAAGCGCGTCGAGGTGCAGATCAGCTATGCCATCGGCGTGGCCGAGCCGACCTCGATCATGGTGGACACCTTCGGCACCGGCCGCATCCCCGAGGACAAGCTGGAAAAGCTGGTGCGCCGGCACTTCGACCTGCGCCCCTGGGGAATCATTGAAATGCTCGATCTCCTGCACCCGATCTACCGTATCACCGCAGCCTACGGCCACTTCGGCCGCAAGCCGACCAAGATCAAGTACCTGTGCCAGGAAACCGGCAAGACGCACGAGTTCACCGGCTTCACCTGGGAAAAGACCGACCGGGCGGACGCACTGCGCGACGCCGCGGGGATCAAGTAACCGACAAGGAGGCCGCCATGGCCAAGCCCGCAGAGAAGCTGAACCCCGATTACAAGGTGCGTGACGTCGCGCTGGCCGAGCTCGGCCGCAAGCGCGTGAAGATGGCCGAGGAGGAAATGCCCGGCCTGATGTCGATCCGCGCCAAGTACGCGCCAAGCAAGCCGCTCAAGGGCGTGCGCGTGACCGGCTCGCTGCACATGACCAAGGAAACCGCGGTGCTGATCGAGACGCTGGCCGCGCTCGGCGCCTCGGTGCGCTGGGCCTCCTGCAACATCTTCTCGACCCAGGACGACGCCGCCGCGGCGATCGCCGCCGCCGGCATCCCGGTGTTCGCCTGGAAGGGCGAGACGCTCGAGGAGTACTGGGACTGCACGCTCGACGCCATCACGCACCCCGGCATGAAGGGACCGGAACTGGTGGTGGACGACGGCGGGGACGTGACGCTGCTGATCCACAAGGGCTACGAGATGGAGCAGGGGGATCAGTGGGTGGACTCGCCCTCCGCCAGTCACGAGGAAGCGGTCATCAAGAAGCTGCTCAAGCGTACCGCGAAGGAACGCCCCGGCTTCTGGCAGAAGGTCGTCGCCGAGTGGCGCGGCGTGTCGGAGGAAACCACCACCGGCGTGCACCGCCTCTACCAGATGATGGAGGCCGGCAAGCTGCTGGTGCCCGCCATCAACGTCAACGATTCGGTCACCAAGAGCAAGTTCGACAACCTCTACGGCTGCCGCGAGTCGCTGGCCGACGGCATCAAGCGCGCCACCGACCTGATGATTGCCGGCAAGCTGGCGGTGGTCTGCGGCTACGGCGACGTGGGCAAGGGCTCGGCGCATTCACTGCGTGGCTTTGGCGCACGCGTGGTGGTGACCGAGATCGACCCGATCAATGCGCTGCAGGCGGCGATGGAAGGCTTCGAAGTAACGACCTTGGAAGAGGTCGTGACCAGGGCCGACATCTTCATCACGGCCACCGGCAACTGCGACGTGATCACGCTGGCGCACATGCGCGCCATGAAGGACGGCGCGCTGATCGGCAACATCGGCCACTTCGACAACGAGATCCAGATGGACGCGCTCAACCGCGAGCCGGGCATCCAGCGCGACACGATCAAGCCGCAGCTGGACAGATACACCTTCAAGGACGGGCACTCGATCTACGTGCTGGCGGAAGGGCGGCTGCTCAACCTCGGCTGCGCGCATGGCCACCCGAGTTTCGTCATGAGCAATTCGTTCTCCAACCAGACGCTGGCGCAGATCGACCTGTGGCAGAACAAGGACAGGTACCAGAAGACCGTCTACCGCCTGCCGAAGAAGCTGGACGAGGAAGTCGCGCGCCTGCATCTGGAGAAGATCGGCGTGAAGCTGACGCGCCTGACCGACAAACAGGCCGCCTACCTGGGCGTGGACAAGGACGGGCCCTACAAACCAGAACACTACCGATATTGATCAAGCTGCGGCGCTGCGGGTTCGAGGGGATGCCTGCGTCACCCATCAACCCACTCAGCATTTTTCTCGCTGCTGACTTTCGCAGGTAGTGTCACTGAAGTGTTGGCCTCGCCGGCGGTTCCCCGGAGCGAGGTAAAGCGCAGCCGAACCGGAGCCCCGCAGTGGCGCCGCGCAGGGGAACCGAGACATGGCGAAGGTTCCCCAAGCGGCAGTGAGGCGAGCCACGAGCGGAGGGGAACTGGTGGCGAGGCCAAAATTTTATGTCACAACGAGGCATCTTCTCTTTCGAGCTGTTCCCCCCCCGCACCGACAAGGGCCGCGCGAGCTTCCCCGTGGAGGTCGCGAAACTGGCCGCGGTCAGGCCGGCGTTCTTCTCGGTGACCTTCGGCGCGGGCGGCTCCACGCGCGAAGGCACGCGCGAGGCCGTGCTCGAGATCCAGGCGAAGCACGGCATCGAGGCCGCGCCGCACCTGTCCTGCATGGCCGCCACGCGCGCCGAAGTGGCGGCGCTGCTGCAGGAATACAAGGCCCGCGGCATCCGCCGCATCGTCGCCCTGCGCGGCGACAAACCGCAGGCCGGCGAGTCGCCGCGTGAGCTCCAGCACGCGAACGAGCTGGTGGCGCTGATCCGCGCCGAGACCGGCGATCACTTTCACGTCGAGGTCGCCGCCTATCCGGAATACCACCCGGAATCGCCGACCCCGGACTCCGACTTCGAACACTTCCGACGCAAGCTCGAGGCCGGCGCCGATGGCGCCATCACGCAGTACTTCTTCAACGCCGACGCCTACTTCGACCTGGTCGAGCGCTGCGACGCCGCCGGCCTGAAGGTACCGATCACGCCAGGCATCATGCCGATCACCAACTACGCGCAGCTGGCGCGCTTCTCCGACAACTGCGGCGCCGAGATACCGCGCTGGATCCGCAAGCGGCTGGAGGCCTACGACGGCGACCTTGCGTCCATCCGCGCCTTCGGCCTCGACGTGGTTACCGGCCTGTGCGAGGAACTGCTGGCCGGCGGCGCGCCGGGGCTGCACTTCTACACGCTGAACCAGAGCGAGCCCACCCTCGCGCTGTGGCGCAACCTGCGCCTGTCCTGAAGCGCAGCTGCCGGCTGCGCGGTGCGCAACCGCGCACCGCCCCGGCTTCCCCGCTCGCCCTCCCTGCAACACAAGCTCATGCGGCTTGCTTTATAATCGTTAATCATTCTCATTTACATTGGGATGGGTCCGTCCATGCGCCGCCTCTGTGCCTTGTTTCTGCTGGTTTTCTGCCCGCAGGTCTTTGCCGCCGAACTGGTGGTCTACTCCGCCCGCAACGAGCAGCTGATCCAGCCGCTGTTCGAGCGCTACGAAAAAGAGACCGGTACCCGCATCAAATTCCTCACCGACAAGGAGGCGCCGCTGCTGGCGCGGCTGCAGGCGGAAGGCCGCAACACGCCGGCCGATATCCTGATCACGGTGGACGCCGGCAACCTGTGGCAGGCCGCCAACCTGGGCCTTCTCAAGCCGCTGGACTCGCGGGTGCTGGCGGAAAACATTCCGGCGCATCTGCGCGACCCGCTCAACCGCTGGTACGGCCTGTCGGTGCGCGCGCGTACGATCGTCTATGCCAGCGACCGGGTGAAGCCCGCCGAGCTGTCCACCTACGAGGCGCTGGCCGAGCCGAAGTGGCGCGGGCGGCTGTGCCTGCGCACCGCCAAGAAGGTCTACAACCAGTCGCTGGTAGCAATGCTGATCGAGCAGCACGGCGAGGCGCGCGCCGAGGCCATCGTGCGCGGCTGGGTGGCGAACCTCGCCGCCGACCCCTTCGCCAGCGACAATGAGGTCATGGATGCGATCGCCGCCGGCCGCTGCGACCTCGGGCTGGTGAACACCTATTACTTCGGGCGCCTGCTGCGCGACAAGCCGCAGCTCAAGCTGGCGCTGTTCTGGCCCAACCAGGGCGAAGGCGAGCGCGGCGTGCACGTGAACGTGTCCGGCGCCGGCGTCATCGTCCACAGCCGGCGGGCGCAGGCCGCACAGGCCTTCCTCGAGTGGCTGTCGGCCGGCGAGGCCCAGGCGCAGTTCGCCGCCGCCAACCTGGAATTCCCCGCCAACCCGAAGGTGGCGCCGGATCCCGCAGTCGCCGCCTGGGGGTCTTTCCGCCAGAACCCGATCAATGTGTTCCGCGCCGGCAGCCGCCAGGCCGACGCCACGCGCCTGATGGACCGGGCCGGCTATAAGTGATGGGTGGGCGGCACTGGCAGGTCCTGGCGCTGCTGGTCTGCCTGCCGACGCTGCTGCCGCTCGGCGCGACCCTGGCCGCGCTGCTGAGGCCGGATGCCGCGCTGTGGGCGCATCTGCTGGACTACGTCCTGCCCGAGGTCACCGTCAACACGCTGTGGCTGCTGCTGGGCGTGGGCATGGCGACCGCACTGCTCGGCACCGCGCTCGCCGCGCTGGTGGCGCTGTGCGAATTCCCGGGCCGGCATATGTTCAGCTGGGCGTTGCTGCTGCCGCTGGCGATGCCGGGCTATGTGCTGGCGATCGCCTTCATCGGCCTGTTCGACTACGCCGGCCCGCTCGCCACCGTCTTGCGCGGGCATGGGATCGCACTGCCCGAAATCCGTTCGCGCGGCGGCGTCATCGCGGTGCTGTCGCTGACGCTCTACCCTTACGTCTACCTGCTGGCGCGCCAGGCCTTCGCCAGCCAGGGCCTGCGCGCACTCGAGGCCGGCCGCGCACTCGGCATGCGCCCGCTCACGGCCTTCCGGCGCGTGGCGCTGCCGCTGGCGCGGCCCTGGATCGCCGGCGGCGTGCTGCTGGTATTGATGGAAACGCTGGCCGACTTCGGCACCGTGGCCGCCTTCAATTACGACAGCTTCACCACCGCACTCTACAAGGCCTGGTTCGCGCTTTTCTCGCTGGAGGCGGCGCTGCAGATCGCCGCCGTCATGCTGCTGCTGGTGCTGGCGCTGATCGGCCTCGAAGCGCGCACGCGCGCGCGCCAGCGCTACACCGCGCTCGGCACGGCAGCCGCGCGGCGGCTGGCATTGGGCCGCCTGCGCTGGTTGGCGAGCGCGCTCTGCGCCGCGGTTCTGCTGCTGGCCTTCGTGCTGCCGGTGCTGCAGCTCGGCACGCTCGCCGCCCCGCATCTGCCGGAACTCGACCGGCGCTACCTTGGTTTTGCGGCCAATTCCGCCGGCCTCGGGCTGGCTGCCGCAGCGCTCACTACGCTCGCCGCGCTGCTGCTGGCGCAGGCCGCACGCGCTGCACCCGGCGCGCTCACCGGCCTGGGCGTACGGCTGGCTACGCTCGGCTACGCACTGCCCGGCGCGCTCTTGGCCGTGGGGCTGTACGTGCCGCTGGCGCGTGGGGTCGGGCTGCTCAACGCGCAGTTCGGCTGGACGCTGGCGCTGCAGGGCGGGCTGGCGCTGCTGCTGGTGGCCTATGGCGTGCGCTTCATGGCGGTGGCGCATGCGCCGGTCGCCGGCGGCTTTCTGCGCATCCGCCCCTCGATGATCGAGGCCTGCCGCCTGCTCGGCGTCGGGCGCCTGACGCAGGCCCGGCAGCTGTACTGGCCCCTGCTGCGCGGCGCGCTGCTCACCGCCATGCTGCTGGTGTTCGTGGACGTGATGAAGGAGATGCCGATCACGCTCATGACCCGCCCGTTCGGCTGGGATACGCTGGCGACGCGCGTGTTCGAGCTGACCAGCGAGGGCGAGCACGCGCGCGCCGCCGTGCCGGCGCTGGGCATCGTGATCGCCGGCCTGCTGCCGGTGTGGCTGCTGAACCGGGGGGCGGATCGTGCAACTGCGGCTTGAGGGCGTGAGCGTCGGCCATGGCGGCAGGGCGCTGCTCACGGACGTCGGCTTTACCATCGCGCGCGGCGAGATCGCCTGCCTGCTGGGCCCCTCCGGCTCGGGCAAGACCACGCTGCTGCGCGCCATCGCCGGCTTCGAGCCGGTGCTGGCCGGCCGCATCCTCGGCGACGAGCGCCTGCTGTCCGCCGCCGGCGAATGCCTGCCGCCCGAGGCGCGCGGCATCGGCATGGTGTTCCAGGACCTGGCGCTGTTGCCGCAGCTGACCGCGCTCGAGAACGTGCAGCTCGGCCTGCACCGGCTGCCGCGGCGCGAACGCGGCGAACGCGCGCGCGCGATGCTGGCGCTGGTCGGCCTGCGCGCGGACGAATGGCGCACCTATCCGCACCAGCTGTCCGGCGGCCAGCAGCAGCGCGTGGCGCTGGCGCGCGCGCTGGCGCCCAAGCCCGGCCTGCTGCTGCTCGACGAGCCCTTCTCCAGCCTCGACCTCGACCTGCGCGAGCGCCTGTCGCAGGAGGTGCGGCGCATCCTGCAGCACGAGGGCATGACCGCACTGCTGGTCACGCACTCGCAGCACGAGGCCTTCGCCATGGCCGACCGCATCGGCGTGCTCGGCGAAGGCCGGCTGCGGCAATGGGACAGCGCCTACAACCTCTACCACCGCCCGGCCGACCGCTTCGTCGCCGACTTCATCGGCGAGGGCGCACTGGTGCCGGGCGAGCGGCTGGCGGACGGCAGCATCCGTATCGAGCTGGGCCAGGTGGCGGCGCGCAACGCTGCGGGCACGGCGCCTGGCCCGGTGCAGGTGCTGCTGCGCCCGGACGACGTGGTGCACGACGACGCCAGCCCGGTGCAGGCCACGGTCCTGCACAAGGCCTTCCGCGGCGCCGAGATCCTCTACACCCTGCGGCTGGACAGCGGTACCCAGCTGCTGTCGCTGGTGCCCAGCCACCACAACCATGCGCTCGGCGGGAAGATCGGCATCCGCCTCGACCTCGAGCACGTGGTGACCTTCGATGTGGCGCGCGACACCCCCTCCCCAACCCTCCCCCATCAAGGGGGAGGGGGCTCATCGACCGCTTGGTAGACTGTCATCCGCCCGGGAGGAATGCCCATGGTCCAGATCATCATGGCGCTGGCGATCGTCGCGGCGCTGGTTTATTTCGTGCTGTTCCGCAACGCGCCGCCCGACGACGCGCAGCCGGCGCAGCCCTATGCCACCGAAGTGGAGAAGGCCAAACAGGTCGAACAAACCCTGCAGCAGACCCAGCAGCTGCAGCAGCGCCAGATCGACGAACAGGCCGAATAGTCCCCCAGGTTGCCGGCAGCCCCAGGGCAGACGAGGCCCCCGGCAGGGCCACATTCAGTGCGTTCGGCGACGGGGATGCGCCACCCGAGCAAGCCAAGGATCAAAGGTCGAGGGCGTTTTTCAACAGCCGGCTAAGCCAGCCCCCTGGGGGTCATGAACCGTTCCTCGCTGAAGCGGTTCCGGCCCGACTCCCAGGCCAGCATCGCCTTCTTGCGCGCAGCGCCCCAGCGGTAGTCGCCGACCGCGCCGGTCTGCCGGATCACGCGGTGGCAGGGAATCAGGTAAGCGATGACGTTCTGCGCCACCGCCGAGCCGACCGCGCGCGCGGCCTGCGGCGTGCCGAGCGCCGCGGCGACATCGCCGTACGAAGCGACCGCGCCCGGCGGAATGCGCAGCAGCGCCTGCC
>DATLYR010000059.1 GCA_035574475.1 Nevskiales bacterium
CCCCGCCGCAAGGACACGCAGCTCACTCACGCGGGCCGCAACCCGCGCCAGCAGCACGGCATCGTCAACCCCGCGGTCTACCACGCCTCGACCGTGCTGTTCCCCACGCTCGACGCGCTGGAACAATCGCATGTCAGACCCTTCGAGGGCGTCAGCTATGGGCGCTACGGCACGCCCACGCACTTCGCCTTCGAGCAGGCGCTGTGCGAGCTGGATGGCGCCCATGGCGCCGTGACCACCAGCTCGGGCCTGGCCGCCATCCACATCGCGCTGACCGCCTTTCTCGGGCAGGGCGATCATGTGCTGGTGACGGATCCGGTATACGGCCCGACCCGAAAGCTGTGCGACGGCCTGCTCGACAAACAGGGCATCCAAACCACCTATTACGATCCACGCATTGGCTCCGGCATTGACGGCTTGATGCGTCCCAACACCCGCGTGGTTTACGTCGAGTCGCCGGGCTCGCTGACCTTCGAACTGCAGGACGTCCCGGCCATCGCGCAGGCCGCACACCGTCACGGCGCCGTGGTATTGATGGACAACACCTGGGCCACCCCGCTGTTCTTCCCGGCGCTGGCGCAGGGCGTGGACGTGTGCGTGCATGCCGCGACCAAGTATCTCGTCGGCCATGCAGATGCCATGCTGGGCGTGATCACCTGCACGGAGGCCTGCTACGACGCTGTCAAGCGCACGGCGGTGGCGGTGGGCAACTGCGCCGGGCCGGACGATGTGTACCTGGGCTTGCGTGGCCTGCGTACGCTCGGCCCCCGACTGCGGCGGCACCAGCAGGCCGCGCTCGCGCTATGCGAATGGCTGCGTCGACAGCCCGAGGTCGAGCGACTGCTCTATCCGGCGCTGCCGGAACACCCCGACCACGCGCTGTGGCGGCGCGACTTCAGCGGCGCCAGCGGACTGTTCGGGGTGGTACTCGAGCCCTGCTCGCGCGCCGCGCTGGCGGCCATGCTGGAAGGCCTGCAGCTGTTCGGCATGGGCTACAGCTGGGGCGGCTATGAGAGCCTGGCGCTGCCGGTCCCCGCCGAATCGATTCGTATGCAACGCACCGCCACGAACTGGCCGCACGCCGGGCCGCTGCTGCGGTTGCATGCGGGGCTGGAAGATCCCCAGGACCTGATCGACGATCTGGCCGCAGGCTTCGAAAGATTCAGAAAGATAAAGAACGGGACAGGGTAGACAGGATTAACAGGATGAACTGGATTTATTCTCGAGAAACAGGATTCTTTCCGTCCTGTGAATCCTGTCGATCTTGTTGTCCTGTCCAACTCTTCATAGCTCGAAACGCATCGACAGGTCGATGGCGTTGATGTGCTTGGTCAGGCTGCCGATGGAGATGCGGTCCACCCCAGCATCCGCGACCAGCCGCACGTTGCTCAGATCGACGTTGCCGGAGGCCTCGAACAGCGGGTAGCTGCCGTCGGGCAGGCGGAAGCGCTGGCGCATGCGTACGGCCGTGCTGAGCTGGTGGATGGGGAAATTGTCGAGCAGCACCATGTCGGCGCCGGCCTGCAGGGCTTCCTCCACCTCCGCCAGCGTCTCCGCCTCGACCTGCACCGGCACGCCGGCATTCAGGCGAAAGGCTGCCGCGACGGCGGCGGCGATCGAGCCGGCGGCGATGATGTGGTTCTCCTTGATGAGGATGCCGTCATACAAACCGTGGCGGTGGTTCTCGCCGCCGCCGCAGCGCACGGCATACTTCTGCGCCGCGCGCAGCCCCGGGATGGTCTTGCGCGTATCGAGGATTTTCGCGCGCGTGCCGCGCACCTTGTCCACGTAACGCCGCACCAGGGTGGCCGTGCCGGACAGCGTCTGCAGGAAGTTGAGTGCCGTGCGTTCGGCCGTGAGCATGGGCCGCGCCGGGCCGTCGATCGTGCAGAGCGGTTGGTTGGCGCCGATCAGGTCACCGTCGCGCGCCTGCCAGTGTACCCGGATGCTGCCGTCGCACTGGCGGAAGACTTCATCGAACCAGGCCTGGCCGCAGAGCACTGCGGTCTCGCGCGAGATCACCTGCGCGCGCGCGGCCTTGCCCTCCGGGATCAGCCGCGCCGTGAGATCGCCGCTGCCGATGTCCTCCGCCAGCGCGCGCGCCACGGTTTCCGGGATGTTGTCGGGCAGCGTGCCGTTCATTCAGTCAGGTCAGCAAAAACTCAAGTAATGCCTTCTGGGCGTGCAGGCGGTTCTCGGCCTCGTCCCAGACCACACTGTGCGGTCCGTCGATCACCGCAGCCGTGACCTCTTCGCCGCGGTGCGCCGGCAGGCAGTGCATGAACAGCGCGTCGGGCCGGGCCAGCGCCATCAGGGCCTCGTTCACCTGGTAGCGGCGGAAGGCCTCCGCGCGCGCGGTCTGTTCGCTTTCCTGGCCCATGCTGGCCCAGACGTCGGTCACGACCAGATCGGCGTCGCGTACCGCATCCTCGGGTGAATCCACCACCACGGCCGTGTCGCCGGCCGCGGCCAGGATGTCGGCGTTGGGCGCATAGCCGCGCGGCGCGGCGATGCGCAGCCGGTAGCCGAACTGGCGCGCGCCCTCAATCCAGGAATGGCACATGTTGTTGCCGTCCCCGATCCAGGCCGCGGTGCGCCCGCGAATCTCGCCGCGGTGCTCGAGCCAGGTCTGCATGTCGGCGAGCAGCTGGCAGGGGTGGTGCAGGTTGGACAGGCCGTTGATCACCGGCGCCGGCGAATGCGCGGCGAACTCCTGCTGCACCGCCTGCGAGTGGTTGCGGATCATCACCGCATCGGCCATGCGACCGAGCACCCGCGCGGTGTCGGCCACCGGTTCGCCGCGGCCGAGCTGGGTGTCGCGCGGGGACAGGAACAGCGCATGACCGCCGAACTGCGCCATCGCCACCTCGAAGGACACGCGCGTGCGCGTGGAGCTCTTCTCGAACAGCATGGCCAGCGTGCGATTCTTGAGCGGCTCGTAGACGTCGCGGTGGCGGAGCATGCGCTTGAGTTCGATCGCGCGCTCGATCAGCCGCCGCAGCTCCTGCGGCGTGCAGTCCATGAGCGTGAGGAAGTCGCGCTTGGCCATGGCGGTCAGGGGGCGGTCTCGGCCGGCGTGGCCAGGAACTGCTTCACCAGCTCGGTCACGGTGGCGGCGATCTGGTCGGCCTCGCCATCCTTGAGGATCAGCGGCGGCAGCAGCCGCACCACGCGCTCGGCGGTGACATTGATGAGCAGGAAACGCTCCAGTGCCTGCTTCACCAGATCGCCGCAGGGGCGGTCAAGCTCGATGCCGATCATCAGACCCTTGCCGCGGATCTCGACCACGCCGGCGACGCCACCAAGGCCCTCGCGCAGAGCGGTCTGGATGCGCTCGCCCAGCGCCGCCGCGCGTGCACACAGTTCGTCGCCGGCAATGGTTTCGACCACCGCCTGGGCGGCGCGGCAGGCCAGCGGATTGCCGCCGAAGGTGGAGCCGTGGCTGCCGGGGCCGAACAGCTCGGCGGCGGCACCGCGCGCCAGGCATGCGCCGATCGGCACGCCGCCGCCCAGGCCCTTGGCCAGCGTCATAACATCGGGGTTGATGCCCTCGTGCTGGTGCGCGAACCAGCGTCCGGTCCGGCCCATGCCGCTCTGGATCTCGTCCAGGATCATGAGCCAGTTCTTGCGCGTGCAGATGTCGCGCACCTGCTGCAGGTAGCCCGGCGACGGGATGCGTACGCCGCCTTCGCCCTGTATCGGCTCCAGCATCACGGCGGCGATGTTCCGCTTGCGCCGCAGCGCGCGCAGCATGCCGATGTCGCCGTAGGGAATGCGCAGGAAACCGCTCGGCAGCGGACCGAAGCCGGCCTGGGCCTTGGTGTTGCCGGTGGCGGCGAGGGTCGCCAGGGTGCGGCCGTGGAAGGCCGATTCCATGACCACGATGATGGGCTCCTGAATGCCGCGGTTGTGGGCATGCAGCCGCGCCAGCTTGATGGCGGCCTCGTTGGCCTCGGCCCCGGAGTTGCAGAAAAACACGCGCTGCATGCCGGACAGCTCGCACAGCCTCTGGGCCAGCTCTTCCTGTGCGGCGACCCGGTAAATGTTCGAGCAGTGCAGCAGCAACTTGGACTGCTTGGCGATGGCCGTCGTCAGACGGGGGTGCGCATGGCCAATGTTGGTGACGGCCACGCCGGACAACGCATCCAGATACTTATTGCCCTGCAGGTCCCACAACCAGGCACCCTCACCGCAGGCAAAGGTGAGCGGCAGGCGCTGGTAGGTGTTCATCAGATACTCGGTCACGTTCGCGCTTTCCTAGTTGTACCGGGCTCCAAAGCAAGAAGCCCGGCCGGTGGCCGGGCTCCTGAGCGAAATATAACCGGATTCCGGCGGTCAGAACGGCAGCTTGTGCGTCGCTGCCACCATGAACAGCAGCATCGGGATCGACAGCATGGTGTTGGTGCGCGACGCCAGGAAGGCCACGCGTCGCGCACGCGCCTTCTCTTCGTCGGTGGCAGGTACGATGCCGAGCACCTTCTTCTGGTTGCGCCAGATCACACCCCAGACGTTGATCAGCATGATGGTGCCCAGCCAGGCACCCACGCCGATGGTGGCGAAGTACAGGCGTGAGGGATCGTCCGCCGGCAACGTCAGGCCCAGCGCGAAGGCATGGTGGAAGCCCTTGCCCAGATAAAGCGCACCCGACAGCCAGGTGACCAGCGCCGCCCAGCGGAACCACAGCAGGGCACGAGGCGCGACGTACTTGGTGATGCCGGCACCGCCCGGGCCGCCCTTGTCGGCGGCGGCCTCGGCCAGGGCCGGGACCTGCACGAAGTTGAAGTAGTACAACAGGCCGATCCAGGTGATGCCGGCGGCGACATGCAGCCAGCGGTCGAGGACGAGGATATTCAGTTCCATGGTTGTTGTTCCTTGAGGTTGGCGGTCGGCTCAGGCGCCGGCCAGAGCCTTGACCGCGAACACCAGCAGCACCGACAGCACCAGGCCGGCGATGAGCGTTCCCGTGATCGTTTCGAGCGGATTCATCGTGTTGTTCTCCCCTGTGAATCGCCGCCGGCGGCCGTCGGCCGGCGGCCCTGCAACGTGCCGGCAAGCATAAAGCAGGGGGGGGCTGCACTTCAACCGGCACGGCGCCGTGCGGCAAGGCGTTTCCCTAGGGCAAACAGAGTGTTGCGTCACGGGACTGCCGCGCTGCGGTATACTGTTGGGCAAGCTCCACCTGTATGGCCGAACGGCCCGGAATCCCCATGACGACCGAAGAGCGCATCCGCAAGACCATCGCCGAGCACCCCATCGTGCTGTTCATGAAGGGCTCGCCCGATTTCCCGCAGTGCGGGTTTTCGATGCGCGCCAGCCAGGCGCTGACCGCCTGCGGCGCGCGCTTCGCGCACGTGGACGTGCTGGCCGACCCCGAGGTACGTGCCACGCTGCCGCGCGTGTCGAACTGGCCGACCTTCCCGCAGCTGTTCATCAACGGCGAGCTGGTCGGCGGCTGCGACATCACGCTGGAGCTGTATCAGTCCGGCGAGCTGAAGAAGATGGTTGATGCCGCGATGGCGGCGGCCTAGCGGGCTGTTGAAAAACGCACCCTACCGTTGATCCCCGGCTTCGGCCCTGCCGAGGCCGCGCCTGCCACGCTGCTGCGTGGCGTTTTTTGAACAGCCCGCCAGGGCAGAGTGGTGCGCACCGCGCACCCGGGGTCAGGGCGCTTTCGCTGGTTCGCGACCGTAGAACTTGACGCCGATCTCGATGCGCTCGCGCCCCGCGGCGCGCCGGGCGCGGTTGGTGTCGCGCAGCGAATAGACGCAGCCGCAGTATTCCTGCTGGTAGAACCGCTCGCGCTTGGAAATCTCGAGCATGCGGTTGGCACCGCCCTGCTTGCGCCAGTTGTAAGTCCAATAGGCCAGGCCGGGATAGCGGCCGGCGGCACGTGTGCCGCACTCGTTGATCTGCTCCAGGTTCTTCCAGCGCGAAATGCCGAGCGAGCTGGTAAACACGGGAAAACCATGTTCGTGTGCGTACAGCGCGCTGCGCTCGAAGCGTATGTCGAAGCAGATGGAGCAGCGCAAGCCGCGCTCCGGCTCCCATTCCAGGCCCTTGGTGCGCGCGAGCCAGTTGTCGGTGTCGTAGTCCGCATCCACGAAGGGAATGCCGAGCTTTTCGGCGAAGCGGATGTTCTCCTGCTTGCGCAGCTCGTATTCGCGCCGCGGATGGATGTTCGGGTTGTAGAAGAATACCGTCAGTTCGAGCCCGGCCGCCACCATCGCCTCCATGACCTCACCGGCGCAGGGTGCACAACAGGAGTGTAATAGCACACGCCGCTCCCCGCCGGGGGTTGGTAGTTCGGTGGGGCGGACGAAATGGGCCAGATCGTAGGGGTTCATGCGGGGTTCAGCCGGTGCGGGCTACAAAAGTCTAGGGAGCTAAGACAGCTCGCGCAAATCGAGCCGGCCGGCGTGGTTCTTGCAAGTCCCATCATTTCGCTTAACCTTTTCGACGGAGTGAGAGCATGAAGCGATCTGCCAAGCCAACCCTCATCGCGCTGCTGCTGTGCACGGCCCTGGTTCTGCCGGCGGTAGGCGCACAGGCCAGCACGATCCAGCCACCGCCGCCCCTGCCGCCGACCGTGGTACAGGCCGCCGGGGTCACCCATCTGCAGCTGCTGGGCTACGGCCGCTTCCGCAAGCTGCTGTGGGACGTGTTCGACGCCAGCCTGTGGGTGCCGGGCGACCGCTGGTCCCCGAACCAGACCTTCGTGCTGGAACTGCGTTACGCGCGTGACGTGAAGGGAGCCGACATCGTCGATGGCACCCGCGACCAGTGGAAGCATCTCGGCTACGACGATCAGGCCAGGCTGACGGAGTGGCTGGCGCAATTGTCGGCCATCTTCCCCGATGTGAAGAAGGGCGATCAGCTGGCCGGCGTTTACCTGCCAGGGCGGGAGACGCGTTTTTTCCACAACGGTGAGCCGATCGGCGAAATCAAGGACCCGGAGTTCGGGCGCCATTTCTTCGCCATATGGCTGGACGAGAAAACCAGTCAGCCGGCGCTGCGTGCAGACCTGCTGGGTCATGGCTGCGCCAAGCCGACCACCGTTGCGCAAGCCGAAGTCCAGCCTTGCGGCGGTGCTACAATGCCAACGCCGTCCACGCACCGGCCGGATTCCGACCCGTCGTGAGCCCGGCCGCCGGCAACAACCCGTACAACAGGATCCCGCAGGAGGCCCATTCGCATGGGGTACAAGCACATCCGTCTGCCCGCAGGCGGGCAGAAGATCACGATCAAGGACGGCAAGCTTTCAGTACCTGACAATCCCATCCTCGGCTATGTCGAAGGCGACGGCATCGGCCCCGACATCACCAGGGCCTGTCTGCGCGTGTGGGATGCGGCGGTGGAGAAGGCCTATGGCGGCAAGCGCAAGATTCACTGGTGCGAGTTCTATCTCGGCGAGAAGGCCGCCACGCTGTACGACGGCAACTACTACCCCGAAGAATCGCTCGAGCTCATCAAGGACATCGTCGTCGGCATCAAGGGCCCGTTGACCACGCCGGTCGGTGGCGGCTTCCGCTCGCTCAACGTCGCGCTGCGCCAGGATCTCGACCTGTACGCCTGTGTGCGCCCGGTGCGCCACTTCGCCGGCGTGCCGAGCCCGCTGAAGAACCCCGAGAAGGTGGATGTGGTCATCTTCCGCGAGAACACCGAGGACGTGTATGCGGGCATCGAATTCAAGGCCGGTAGCGCCGAGAACAAGAAGCTCGCGAAATTCCTGCGCGAGGAGCTGAAGGCCGAGTTCTTCGAGGATGCTGGCCTCGGCATCAAGCCGATCTCCGAGTTCGGCAGCAAGCGCCTGGTGCGCAAGGCGATCCGCTACGCCATCGAGCATGGCCGCGAATCGGTGACCCTGGTGCACAAGGGCAACATCATGAAGTTCACCGAGGGCGCCTTCCGCAACTGGGGCTACGAGGTGGCGCGCGAAGAG
This sequence comes from Nevskiales bacterium, assembly GCA_035574475.1. NCBI lineage: Bacteria > Pseudomonadati > Pseudomonadota > Gammaproteobacteria > Nevskiales > Nevskiales bacterium. The sequence continues at coordinate 7,940 of DATLYR010000059.1, forward strand.
TTCGGCGAGTGCACCATCACCGAGGACCAGCTGTACAGCGAGTTCGGCGGCAAGCAGCCCGAGGGCAAGATCGTCATCAAGGACCGCATCGCGGACATCATGTTCCAGATGATGCTCTTGCGGCCGGACGAGTTCGACGTCATCGCCACGCCCAACCTCAACGGCGATTACCTGTCCGACGCCATCGCCGCCGAGGTGGGGGGCGTGGGCATCGCGCCGGGTGCCAACATCGCCGACCACGTTGCGGTCTTCGAGGCCACCCACGGCACCGCGCCCAAGTACGCCAACCAGAACAAGGTCAACCCCGGCTCGCTGCTGTTCTCCGGCGTGATGATGCTCGAGTACATCGGCTGGCAGGAGGCCGCCGACCTGATCACGCTGGCCTATCCCGAGGTGATCAAATCCAAGATCGTGACCTATGACTTCGCGCGCCAGATCGAGGGCGCCAGCGAGGTCGGCACCAGCCAGTTCGGCGATGCCCTGATCAAGCAGATCCAGGGTGGTCTGGACCTGGAGGCGATGCGCAAACAGCAGGCCGAGCGCCTCGCCAAGGAACGCAAGCAGCGCGAGATCCGTCGGTTGCTGCAGCCGTTGGAGGAGATGGTGGCCTCAGGCCGCATGCCGCATACGGTCGGCGAGGTCATGACCCGCTCGCTGGTGACCATTGCCGACAGCGCCTCCGTGGACGAGGCCATGCACCGCATGCGCGAGGCGGACATCAGCTCGATTGTCGTCGAGCCGGGCGAGACGGGTCAGTGGGGCATCATGACCCGACGCGACATCGTCACCAAGATCGTGCGTGACAACAAGTCCACCGCCCAGACCAAGGTCGGCCAGATCGCCAGCCGCCCGCTGATCACCGTGCCGCCGGAGACCAGCCTCAACGAGGCCGCGCAGCTGATCGGCCGCAAGAACATCAGCCGTCTGTTGGTGGAGCAGAACGGCAAGATCATCGGCATCGTCACCGAGACCGACATCTTCCAGAGCGTCGAACGCTTCGGCTGGCTGCCACCGGAGTAAATGGCAAAGACGCGACAGGATAACAAGATGGGCAGGATTTACAGGACGAAGACACCCTCTTTGACAAGAGTGAATAGTCTTTCCCGTTTATCCTGAAAATCCTGTCTATCCTGTCTATTTCAGGTGTTCGAGTCTTGTTCCGGGAGAATCCGTGACTGAGGCGCAGCGTGTAGCATTGGTCACCGGTGGCAACCGCGGCATCGGTCTGGAGGTCTGCCGCGGGTTGGCCAAGGCGGGTCTGAAAGTCATCCTCACCGGCCGCGACGAGGCGCAGCTGCGTCGGGCACAGGCCGCGCTGCAAGGCGAGGGCCTCAAGGTCACGACGATCGAGTTGGATGTGACCGACCGGCGCATGCTGGAGCCGCCCAAGGGTCTCGAGGTCTCCTTCATCGCCGATTGGGTGCAGCGCAAGTTCGGGCGGCTCGACGTGCTGGTCAACAATGCCGGTGTGGTGCCGGACACGCATCCCTATGGCGCGGCCGACGACTCCATTCTCGCCATGCCGCGCGCTGCGCTGGAGCAGGGCCTGGAAACACATGTCTACGGCCCGCTGGCCCTGTGCCGCACGCTGATCCCGCTGATGCGGCTGCACGGTTACGGCCGTATCGTCAACGTCAGCACCCACATGGCGGCGCTGGACGGCATGCAGCGCGGCTGGCCGGCCTATCGCCTGTCCAAGCTGGTGCTCAACGGCATGACCCGCATGCTGGCGGACGAGCTGCAGGGCAGCAATATCCTGGTCAACGCCGCCACCCCGGGCTGGGTCAGAACCCGCATGGGCGGCGCGCAGGCCCCCTTAGACCCGGCCCAGGGCGCCGACACGATCCTGTGGCTGGCGACCCTGCCGGATGGCGGCCCCAGCGGCGGCTTTTTCGAGGGGCGCCGGCCACGCCCCTGGTGAAGACCGGCGGGGCTTGTGCAGAGCTAGTAAGAATCGTTGATACTTCAGGTATATAGTCCATGTTAGAGTCGCGATTATCCAAGGGATTTTGCGGCTGCCAGCCGTCGGGGTCAGGATGCGCAACATGGAGATACTGCTGGTCGAGGACAACGCCGCCGACGTCCGGCTGACGCAGGAAATCCTGCGCAAGAGCAAGACCCCCTGTAATCTGCATGTCGCACGCGACGGCGAGCAGGCCATGCAGATGCTGCGGCGCAAGGACAAGTACCACGACCTGCCGCTGCCCGACATGGTGCTGCTCGATCTGAACCTGCCGCTCAAGGACGGGCGCGAGGTGCTGGCGGAGGTCAAGGCCGACCCCGAGCTGCGCAGCATCCCGATCATCGTGCTCACCACCTCGCGTGCCGAGAGCGACATCTCCGCCTGCTACGGGCTGCACGCCAATTCCTACATCGCCAAGCCGGTGGACCTGGGCGAGTTCGAGCAGGTGGTGGAAGACATACGCCGATACTGGTTCGGCCGGGTACAGTTGCCGCGGCACAACTAGGAACCCGGCGCGGTGTCGCACGACCAGCCCCCGCAGTCCGATCCTTCGGCGCCGCAACCGGCGCGCATGGAAGACTTTCTCCCGCTCGAATCCATGCGTGTGCTGCTGGTCGAGGACTCGCCTGCCGACGCGCGTCTGATCCAGGAGAACCTGCGCGGCAGCTCCTGGAGCAAGCGCATCAACCTCAAGCATGTCACCAGCCTGGCCGACGCCTGCGCCGCGCTGCAGCAGGACCGGTACGACTGCGTGCTGCTGGACCTGGGCCTGCCGGACGGACGCGGGGTGCAGGGCGTTTCCGTGCTGCGCGAGTCCTCGCCAGGCACTGCCATCGTGGTGATGACCGGCCTGGACGACGAGCAGACCGCGATTGCGGCGCTCAAGCTCGGCGCCCAGGAATACACGGTCAAGGGTATGCCCGCGGGCGAGCTGCTGGTGCGCTTGCTGCGCCATGCCATCGAGCGCCACCACATGCTCGACGAGCTCAACAAGCTGCGCGAGCAGGAATACTTCCAGGCCACGCACGACATGCTCACCGGCCTGCCCAACCGGCAGCTGTTCGCCGACCGCGCCGGCCAGATGGTGGAGCAGGCGCGCCGCCAGGGCGCGCAGATCGCGGTCTGCTACATCGACCTCGACGGCTTCAAGCCGGTCAACGACACCTATGGCCACGCCGTCGGCGACCTGCTGCTCAAGACCGTGGCCGAGGAGGTGCGGCAGGCGATCCGCGCCAGCGACACGGCCGCGCGCCTGGGGGGCGACGAATTCGCGGTGCTGATGGCGCCCTCGCAGTCCGGCCGGCTGGAGGCGCAGCAGATCGCCCAGCGCATCATCGACCGCATCCACGCCATTGGCACGGTGGCCGGGCATCCGGTGCGCATCGGGGCCAGTATCGGCATCGCCATCCTCCCGGATCAGGCCGACGACCTCGAGCAGTTGTTGCACCATGCGGATCTTGCGATGTACGCCGCCAAGCAGGGCGGCCGCGGCTGCTACCGCTTTTACAGCGTGGAAATGCAGGGCGAGCGCGACCAGAAGAGCCGCCTGCTGGCGGAAATGGAGGAGGGCCTGCGGCTGGACCGCTTTTTCCTGCACTGGCAGCCGTGGCTGGACCTGCAGCAGCAGGTGGTGGCGGGCGTCGAGGCGCTGCCGCGCTGGCACGTGCAGGGCGGTGAAGTCCGCCACCTGCGCCAGTTCCGGCAGGCGGCATCCGAGGGCGGCCTGAGCCCCAAGATCATGCGCCAGCTGTTGCCGCAGGCCTGCCGCGACTGGATCGCCTGGCGGCGGCAGGGCCTGCACTGCGGCTGCCTCGCCTACCAGATGAGCTTCCGCGACCTGCGCGACGCCCAGGCAGTGAACGACCTCGGTCGCATCCTGCTCGAGCAGGGTGTGCCGGCGGAGAAGTTCCAGATCAACCTGCCGGGCGACACCGACACGCTGCAGCGCGGCGGGCAGGTGCTGGTGCAGCGCGTCGTGGAGCTGCGCGGCATCGGCTTTCGCGTCATGCTCGACGAGTTCGTCGGCGATGGCCCGGCGCTGAGCCTGATGTCGGACATGCATGCCAGTGCGGTGCGCGTGGACGGCGAGCTGGTCAACCGCCTCGACGGCCCGCTGCGCGAGGAGACGCTGCCGCGCATCGCGCGCATTCTCGACACGGCGGCGAGCTTCGGCATCGAGGTCATCGTGCCCGAGGTCGAGAGCCGCGCCCAGCTGCAGCTGCTGCGCAAGCTGGGCTGCCGCTATATGCAGGGCTTCCTGCTGGCGCGGCCCGGCGATGCGCGCCATACCGAGCATCTGCTGCGCGAGACCGTGAAGCTCTGAGCCATGCGGGCGCTGTGGCCGATCCTGCTGACCGCGGCTGGCTATTACGTCGCCGGCCGTCTCAGCCTCCTGTTGGCGATCCCGCCCGGTTATGCCACCGCGGTGTGGCCGCCGGCCGGCATCGCGCTGGCCGCGGTGCTGCTGGGCGGATACCGCGTCTGGCCCGGCATCCTGCTGGGTTCTTTCCTGCTGAATGTCGGTACTGCCTTCGATACCAGCAACGCGACGGCGATGCTGCGCTCCGTACTGGTGGCGGACACGATCGGCGCGGGTGCGGCCGTACAGGCAGTGCTGGCCGGCTGGCTGATCCGCCGCTACATCGGCTACCGCAACATTCTCACCCAGGAATTCGGCGCGATCCGGCTGCTGCTGGTGGGCGGTCCGCTGGCCTGCCTGCTCAACGCCACGCTGGCGGTGAGCACGCTGTGGCTGGCCGACCTGATTCCGGGCGACAACTACCTCTTCAATTGGTGGACCTGGTGGGTGGGCGATTCCATCGGCGTACTGATCTTCACGCCGCTGGTGCTGGTCTGGGCCCTGCAGCCGGGACGGCACTGGCGCCGCCAACAGCTGGCGGTGACACTGCCGATGGCGCTGATGTTCGCCGGCGTCGTCACGTTGTTCGTGTTCATCAGCCAGCGCGAGGAAGCGCGCATCCAGACGCAGTTCGAAGGCTGGACCGAGCAGTACCGGGCGGAGTTGCGGCAGAACGTCGAAACCTACCAGACGCTGCTGCAGGCCGTGGAAGGCCTGTTCGTCAGTTCCACCGAGGTCACCCGGGAGGAGTACCGCAGTTTCACGGAGCGCGTCATCTGGCGCGCCGACGGGCTCAAGGGCTTGGGCTGGGCCGTACGGGTCCGCCAGGCCGAGCGGCAGGCGTTCGAGGAATCGCAGCGCATCGGCGGCCGTGCCACTTTCAGTATCAGCGAAATGGATGCCCAGGGACGGTTGCGGCCGGCTGCATGGCGTGACGAATACCTGGTTGTGCAGTTCATCGTGCCGGAGGCATCCAATGCGCGCGCAGTCGGTTACGACTTGGCTTCGGAACCGGTACGGCGTGCGGCGATCCTGCGCGCCCGTGATAGCGGCCAGCCGGTCGCGACGGCACCGATACGCCTGGTGCAGCAGCCCGATAAGCCCGCTGTCATCATTTACCACCCCGTTTACTACGGCAGAGATGAGCCGCGGTCGCCGGAAGCGCGGCGTGCCCGGCTGATAGGTGTGGCCTACGCCGCGTTGGTGCTGGAGGAAATGCTGCAGTCTTCGGCCGCTTCGATTGCTGGAACCGGTCTGCAGGTGCGGGTGTACGATGTGGACAGTGGATCGGACGGCACGCCCATCTACAGCGTGAACGCGGCAAAGGACAGCGCGGTGGGTGTGGATGGACTCTTCCGCTCGATGTCCTTCGAGTTCGTGGGGCGTGACTGGCGCCTGGATTTTCATGTTCCGGCGGAATATCTCATTGCCCATCGCTCATGGCAGGTGTGGGCGATCCTGGCGGGTGGTCTGCTGTTCACTGCACTGCTGGGTGTTTTCCTGCTGCTGGCGGTGGGCCATGCGGCGCGCATCGAGGCCGAGGTGACGGAGCGCACGGCCGAGTTGAACCGCCTCAACGCTGAACTGCAAAAGGAGATCGGCGAGCGGGCGCGCCTGCAGTTAGAGGCCGACCGGCGTGCCGAGCAGCTCGCCGAGAAAAACCGCGAGCTCGAACGCTTCGCCTATGTGGTGTCGCACGACCTGCAGGCGCCGCTGCGCGGCATCACCGGCTTCACCGAGCTCCTGGCGCAGCGCTACCGCGAGCAGTTCGACGCCGAGGGCCGTGAGTTCCTGCAGTACATCACCGATGGCGCGGCGCAGATGCGGCGCATGATCGCCGACATTCTGGCGCTGTCGCGGATCGGCAGCGGCGAGCTGCGGCGCCAGCCGGTGGACCTGACGGCGCTGGTGGAACAGGTACGCGCCGCGCTGCGCATGGACATCCAGGACGCGCAGGCGCAGCTGGCGTGCGGGCCGTTGCCGGTGGTGCCGGCGGACGAGGGTCAGCTGTTCCAGCTGTTCCAGAACCTGATCGGCAATGCCATCAAATTCCGGCCGCCGGGGCGGTCGCCGGTGATCCGCATCAGCGCCGCCCAGGCCGACAGGGGCTGGCACTTCCAGGTGGCGGACAACGGCATCGGTATCCCCAAGGACAAGCAGGACCGGCTATTCAGCCTGTTCGTGCGTCTGCACACGGCGGAGGAATACGCCGGCACCGGCCTGGGCCTGGCGATTTGCAAGCGTATCGTCGAGCGTCACGGCGGGCGCATCTGGCTGGAGTCCGAGCCGGACAAGGGAACCATAGTCCACTTCATCTTGCCTTCCTGAGAAAATACGGGTTACCGGTATGCCACCCTGGTTTATGCTTGATCTTGCCCTCGGTGGGCTTCATTCACAGCGGGTCATCCCATGCAAATCCTCAAATTACCGGCCGTGCCGGCCCTGGTCCTCCTGCTCGCGGCCTGCGGTGGCGGCGGGGATTCCGCAGGTGGGCGGCTTGCGCCTGGCCTAGGCGCCGGCAGTGGCGCCTTCAGCCGCGGTGCGCTGGAATACGGCGCGAATGAGCCGGTGGCCTCCTGCCGCCGGCGGGAAAATCTGGGCGGTGGCCGGGTGTACCGCGTGCAGATCCCCTCGCGTGTGGATGGCGCGGCCATCGTCTTCCAGCTGTTCGAACCGGACCGCATCGATTGTGCCGGCAAGCATCCCCTGGTGCTGGAAGGGCATGGCTACAGCGGCAGCCGTCAGACCGACAAGAGCGGTTCCACCTCGCCGCTCGGCATCGGCGCATCGTTGGCCCAGCTGACCGCCGCGGGCTATGCCGTGATCAGCATCGACCAGCGCGGCCATGGCGAGTCCGGCGGCACCATCCGCGTGATGGACCCGGATTTCGAGGGCGAGGATCTGGTTGCGATCGTGGACTGGGCGGAGCAGCACCTGGACTACCTGGCCTACCGCGGCGGCAACCTGCTGCTGGGTTCGACCGGGGGCAGCTATGGCGGCATGTTCCAGTACCTGCTGTACGGCAAGGATCCGGACCGGCGCCTGGATGCGATGGTGCCGGAGATCGCGCCCAACAACCTGACCTACAGCCTCAACCCGAACGGCGTGGTGAAATCCTACTGGGCACTGGTGCTGGCCGGTGTCGGCGACGCCAACACCGGCGCGAGCCAGGACCCGTTCATCCGCTCGACGCTGCTCAACGGCGCCGTGACCAACGAGTTCCCGGGCGCCGCGCTGCCGTTCTTCGCCTACCACTCGCTGTCCTATTTCTGCGACAACCCGCTCGGCGTGCACGTGGACGACGACGGCGACACCAGCGAGTACCTGCTCGACCCGATCACCGGCCTGCTGCCGATCACCGCCGACGGCCAGTACGTGGTCAAGACGCCGCGCCGGCCCCTGTATCCCGTGGATGCGCTGATCTTCCAGGGCACGCGCGACGACCTGTTCAACTTCAATGAGGCTTACCGCAACTTCCAGTGCCTGCAGCGGGCCGGTGGCGACGTGCGCCTGCTGACCTATCCCTTCGGCCACCACTTCCTGAGCCCGAACCTCGGCCTGCTGGCCGAGAGTGTCAATGCCCAGGCGCTACCGCTGTCGCGAAACTGCGGCCCGATCAACGCGAGCGACGCGGCCCTGGCCTTTTTCAACGAGAAGCTCAAGGGCATCGGCAATACCGATAACGTGGTCACGACCGGACACAATGTCTGCTTCAGTCTGACCGAGGGCGACGCCGTCAGCGTGCCGCGTGTGACCGTGGGCGGTACGGAATTCCCCGTCGCGCTGCCGGGCGGTCTGCCGGTGCCGGTGACGATCGGCAATCCGGTGCCCGTCATCGTGCCGCTGGTCACGGCTGGCGAGGGCGGCGAGGTCATCGCCGGCATCCCGACGGCACGCATCACGGTGAGCCGTGGCGACGCGGAGCTGGACGCGCTGTGCCAGGGCGAGACGGATCCGATCCTGCGGCTCGGCACCTGTGATTCGACGATCTTTCTGGGCCTGGGCGTGATCAAGACCGGCACGCTGATCCCGCTGGTGCCAGAGCTGATCGACGAGCAGGTGATCCCGGTGCGCGGCATCGGCGAGTTCGACATCGAGCTGGCCGGCGTGGCCGAGCGCATCGCTGCAGGCGACCAGATCGTGCTGCTGGTCTATGGCTTGCAGGACGGCTTTGCCTTCACCACCTCGCGCGACCTGCTGACGCCGCTGGTCACGGTGAGCGGCACGGTCAAGATTCCCCTGCTGGGCGCGCTGCCGAACATCGCCCAGTAAAATGGCAGGGTGGGCAGGACTCACAGGATCGACAGGCGAAAAGCTTCTTGCGAAGCAAGGGCTCTCGTCCTGTAAATCCTGATAATCCTGTTGTTCCTCTCCATTCTCTTCAGGTTTTCTGCCCGGCCAGGTACATCCAGGTCTCGACCACGGTATCCGGGTTGAGCGACAGGCTCTCTATGCCCTGATCCAGCAGCCAGCGCGCGAGGTCGGGGTGGTCGGAGGGGCCCTGGCCGCAGATGCCGATGTACTTGCCCTGCTTGCGGCAGGCCTGGATGGCCATGGACAGCATCGCGCGCACGGCGGCGTCGCGCTCGTCGAACAGGTGCGCGATCAGCCCGGAGTCGCGGTCCAGGCCCAGGGTCAGCTGGGTCATGTCGTTGGAGCCGATCGAGAAGCCGTCGAAGTGCTGCAGGAACTGCTCCGCCAGCACGGCGTTCGAGGGCAGCTCGCACATCATGATGAGCTTGAGGCCCTGCTGGCCGCGCTGCAGGCCGTTGCGGGCCAGTGCCTGCGTCACGGCCTCGGCCTCGCCGACCGTGCGCACGAAGGGGATCATGACCTGCACGTTCTTCAGGCCCATGTCCTCGCGCACGTAGCGCAGCGCGCGGCATTCCAGCTCGAAGCAAGGGCGGAAGGACTCGGCCAGGTAGCGCGAGGCGCCGCGGAAGCCGAGCATCGGGTTCTCCTCGTGTGGCTCGTAGGGCTTGCCGCCGATGAGGTTGGCGTATTCGTTGGACTTGAAGTCCGACAGGCGCACGATGACCGGCTCGGGCGCGAAGGCCGCGGCGATGGTCGATATGCCCTCGGCCAGACGCTTGACGTAGAACTCGACCGGGTCGCCATAGGCGGCGATGTGATTGCGGATGGTTTTCTGCAGGTCCGGCGGCTGCCGGTCCAGTTCCAGCAGCGCCTTGGGGTGCACGCCGATCATGCGGTTGATGATGAACTCCAGCCGCGCCAGACCGACGCCGCGGTGCGGCAGGTGGGCAAAGTCGAAGGCGCGCTCCGGGTTGCCCACGTTCATCATGATCCTGACCGGGATCGCGGGCATGTTGGACAGCTCGATCTCGTCCACTGCGAACTCGATCTGCCCTTCGTACACGTAACCGGTGTCGCCCTCGGCGCAGGACACCGTGACGGGTTGCCCGTCCTTCAACGTATCGGTGGCGTCGCCGCAGCCGACCACGGCCGGAATGCCCAGCTCGCGGGCGATGATCGCGGCGTGGCAGGTGCGTCCGCCGCGGTTGGTGACGATGGCGCTGGCGCGCTTCATGACCGGCTCCCAGTCGGGGTCGGTCATGTCGGTGACCAGCACGTCGCCGGGCTGCACGCGGGCCATCTCCTTGATGCTGGCGATGTTGCGCACCGGGCCGGAGCCGATCTTCTGGCCGATCGCGCGGCCTTCGGCCAGCACCTTGCCTTTGCTCTTGAGTTTGTAGCGCTGCAGGGTATTGGCGGTGGCACGGGATTTCACCGTCTCCGG
>DATLYR010000060.1 GCA_035574475.1 Nevskiales bacterium
CCTGCCGGATCATCGCTTTGGCTTGTGCGGCTGCCTCTGCCGCTTCGTCCAGCCGCCCCTGGGCCAATAGCGCGCGCAGGAGGTGAGCGTGACCCTGCAAGAGGGTGCGCGGGTTCCTGGCCTGGCGCGCCAGCGCGAGGCCGGTCATCAGGCGTTGGTGCGCGGCCTCCAGTTGGTTCCACTCACAGTGGATTTCCGCCTGCGCGATGTGGCATCCGGCGTAGAGCGGCAGATGGGTATCGCCGCGGCGGGCGGCGTCTTGTTGAATGGCGTCCAGCGCCGCCGCGGCGGCGCGCAGACGGCCCTGCTGGTAGAGGGCGCGCGCGGCATTGCCACGGGCGTACACAGCCATCAGGATGTGGTCGCTTGCCGTCGCGGCATTGCCTGCCTCGACCCAGGCTTCATGCGCCAAGGCAAAGTCGCTGCGCCAGAAGTAGGCGACGCCCAGCAGCATGAGGACCTCGCCGCGCGCCCGTAATTGCTCCGGCCGGAGCAGCGCCAGGGCCTGCTGCGCCAGGCTGATGGCGGCGTCCAGCTCACTCCGGTTCAGCGCGAGATCACATTGGACAATCAGCGCCGCGAGCAGGGTAGATGCGTCTGGGTCAAGATCAGGCGCTTCACGTAAGCTCTGGCGAGTCCGCGCCAGCCAGGCTTCGGCCTCGGCGACTTCGTGCAAGAAGAGATGGGTTTTGGCGCGCAGCAGGCACAGTTGAGGGCGGCTAGGATAGATGGCATCGGGCAATTGCCGCAGCCAGCCATCCAGGGTGATATACTCCCCCCGCTGCTGAAACAGCCCGCAATGCCGTTCCAGCAAGTCCGCGGCCAGCGCAGGATCGGCAGCAAGGGCATGGTGAATGGCTGCGCCGATCCCGTTATCGCCGATCCCGTTGTTGTCCAGATGCCAGCGGGCCGCCCGGCAGTGCAGCTCCCGAACTCGCTCCGGATCGCCGTGCATCAAGCGGCTGCGCAGCATTTCGGCAAAGAGGTGATGGTAGCGGTACCAAACCTGCCCATCGTCCAGCGGGATAAGAAAGAGATGGGCGCGGTGCAGAGCTGCTAAGACGGCTGCGCTGTCGGTGCGACCGGTGACTGCGTTGCAGAGCGCGGCGCACAGGCGCGGCAGGATCGAGGTGTCGAAGAGGAAGTGCTGGATTTCCGGCGGCTGGCGCTGGAGGACTTCCTCGGCCAGGTAGTCGCCGATATAGGTATGGGCGCCGGCGAAGCGTTGCACCTGATGTGCCACGTCGTCGGCGCTCTGCATGGAGAGGGCAGCCAATTGCAGGCCGGCGATCCACCCTTCGGTGCGTTGTTGGAGGGTCGCGGCGTCCTGCGCGGTGATTTCGATACCCATGATGGCGGTCAAGAACTCGTGGGTCTCTTCCTCGCGGAAGCGTAGGTCCGCCTCGCGCAGTTCGGTCAGCTCGCGGCGGGCGCGCCAGCGCGCCAGGGGCAGGGGCGCGTCGGCGCGCGTGCTGATCACCAGGTGCAGGGTGGGCGGCATGTGCTCGATGAGGAACGCGACTGCCTGGTGGAGGGCCGGTGTGTGCAGAACGTGGTAGTCATCGAGGACCAGCAGCCGCTGGCCGGCGCTCGCCGCCATCACATTGATCAGCTCGATCATGATCAGCTCATGGCCGGGCGTCGCGAGTGAGGGCGGCTGCCCGGCGCTTATGCTGCCTGGACAGAGGCTCTCAACCGCGGCGCTCAGGTAGGCAAAGAAGCGCGCCGGATCGTTGTCGCCTTCATCCAGGGCGAGCCAGGCCACGGCGACGGCATCGCCAGGCTGCGCCCGCAGCGAGTCCATCCATTGGATCAGGAGAGTAGTCTTGCCGAAACCCGGCGGCGTGGAGAGCAGGATCAGCCGGCTACGCAGGCCGCTGTTGAGCTTGTCCAATAGGCGCGGGCGCGCCACAAGGGCATGTTGCCGCACCGGAATGTGGAGCTTCGTCGCTAACAACATGGTCTGCCACCGCGGGGCCTGGACAATCCCCTGAAGACATCCCGCTGCAGCATGCAACCCAGCCGGCTGTATGGCGGAGAGGAACGGCCCAAAGGCGTTTCTGGCCGTTGGGAGTGCAGCCTTGCGCCCATTATAAGCGGACCGTTCAAACCGTCAACTGTCTATGCGCTGACGGTTTGGACTCAAGTCCCTAACCAGAGCGCGGGCGTCTCGATATACTCCCGGATTGTATTGAGGAAGCGGGCTGCGGGCGCGCCGTCCACAAGGCGGTGGTCGAAGGTGAGGCTCAACGCCATGATCTGGCGCGGGACGACCTGCTCGCCCACGACCCAGGGTCTAGCGATGATGCGCCCGACGCCGAGAATGGCGCATTGCGGCAGGTTGATGATCGGTGTGAAGGCGTCAATGCCATACATGCCCAGATTGGTGATGGTGAAGGTGCCGCCTTGCATCTCATCCGGCTGGAGTTGCCGGGCCAGGGCTGCCTCGATCAGGCGGGCGCTCTCCGCGCTGATCTGGCGCAGGCTCTTACTCTGGACATCGCGTACCACCGGGACCAATAGACCTTCCGCCGTGTCTACGGCCAAGCCGATGTGAATCTGTTCGTGGAGCAGGATTTGCTCTTCGCTCCAGGTGGCATTGAGAAATGGATGCTCCTGCAATGCGACGGCGGCCAGCTTGATCAACAAATCATTGTAGGAAGGCGCGACCAGGCCACGCGGGGTGAGCGCGGCCTTGAACTGCTCGCGCAACACGACCAGCTCGGTGGCGTCGGCTTCAGTCGTCAGGGTGACGGCCGCGGCTGTGTGTGTGCTTTCGGCCATGCGCTGGGCGATAAGCCGCCGGATGCGCGATGCGGGAACGGCTTTGGCCCCTGTGGGAGGCGCGGCCTGCGCGCGGGCGGCAAGGGCCGCCTGCACATCATCACGCTGGATGCGCCGGCCCTGGGTCTGGCGGGCCAGCTCGGCCAGGTCCACGCCCGCGGCCTCGGCCATGCGCTGGGCGACGGGCGAGACGCGCACCTTCGGCCCATGGGCTTCCTGGGGCGCGGCCCGGCTTGCGGCGCGCTGTACAGCGGCGCGCACGTCTCGCTCGACGATGCGCCCGGTGCGGCCACTGCCTTGAAGCTCTGTCCAATCTACACCTAGCTCAACGGCGATGCGGCGGGCGCGCGGGCTGAT
>DATLYR010000061.1 GCA_035574475.1 Nevskiales bacterium
ACAGGATAAAAACGGATTTTCAGGATCAAGAACGCTTCTTTGAAAAGCGCAAATCTCTTGCCTGTCAATCCCGTAACGCCTGTTGATCCTGTCGAATTTCCTGGGGAACCTCTGATCAATCCTCTTCGTCATTCCGGCGAAAGCCGGTATCCGTCGGCGGCATGGCGCCGACCTTGAAAAGGCTCTGGATTCCGGATCGCGCCCGCTTCGCGGGCTTGTCCGGAATGACAAAGATATCTAAGGGCCACCACACTAGTTCTTGCTCTTGTCCACCAGCTTGTTCTTGGCAATCCAGGGCATCATCGAGCGTAGCTTCTCGCCCACCTTTTCGATCGGGTGCTCGGCGCCGATGCGGCGCATGGCCTTGAGCGTCGGCGCGCCGGCCTGGTTCTCGAGTACGAACTCGCGCGCGAACTGGCCGGTCTGGATCTCGCGCAGGATCTTCTTCATCTCCTGCTTGGTCTGCTCGGTGATGATGCGTGGACCCCGGGTGTAGTCACCGTACTCGGCGGTGTTGCTGATCGAGTAGCGCATGTTGGCCATGCCGCCCTCGTACATCAGGTCCACGATGAGCTTGAGCTCGTGCAGGCACTCGAAGTAAGCCATCTCCGGCGCGTAGCCGGCCTCGACCAGCGTCTCGAAGCCGGCCTGCACCAGCGCGGTGGCACCACCGCAGAGCACCGCCTGCTCGCCGAACAGGTCCGTCTCGGTCTCCTCGCGGAAGCTGGTTTCGATGATGCCGGCGCGGCCGCCGCCGTTGGCGGAGGCGTAGGACAGCGCGATCTCGCGGGCCTGGCCCGAGGCGTCCTGATGCACGCAGATCAGGCTCGGCACGCCACCGCCTTGGGTGTAGGTGCTGCGTACCAGATGGCCTGGTCCCTTCGGCGCCACCATAATGACGTCCATGTCGGGGCGCGGCTCGATCAGCTGGAAGTGGATATTGAAGCCGTGCGCGAAGGCCAGCACGCCGCCCTTTTTCAGGTTCGGGGCGATCTCGCTGTCGTAGATCTTCTTCTGGTCCTGATCCGGCGCCAGTACCATCACCAGGTCGGCGCCCTTGACCGCCTCGGCCACCTCCTTGACCTTCAACCCGGCGCCTTCCGCCTTGGCCCAGGACTTGGAGCCCTTGCGCAGCGCAACGGTCACGTCCACGCCGGAGTCCTTGAGGTTCAGCGCATGGGCATGGCCCTGCGAGCCATAGCCGAGGATCGCGACCTTCTTGGAGCGGATGATGGAAAGGTCGGCGTCTTTGTCGTAATAAACTTTGAGGGTCACGATACTCTCCGGTCGGTTTCCGTCCTTCCGGGGTGTGCCGGAATGACGGCGCAAACATTCAGGTCTTCAGTTTCAGCACCCGGCCGCCGCGGCCGATGGCCGTGGTGCCGCTGCGTACGACCTCGAGGATGCGGCCGATCTGGCCGATCTCCTGCATGAAGTCGTCGATCTCCAGGCTGGTGCCGGTCACCTGCACGGTGTAATGGTCCAGCGTGTCGTCCAGCACCTGGCCCTTGTAGCGGGCCACGCATTCCTCGGCGCGCGGCTGCAGCGCAGCTTCGACATCCAGCTTGATCAGCAGCAGCTCGCGCTCGAAGTGGTCGCCGCGCGTCAGGTCGGCGATCTCGACCACGTCCACCAGTTTCTGCGACTGCTTGTTGATCTGGTTGATGACCTCGTCCGAGCCGGCCGTCACCATCGTCAGCCGCGACACGGTCTCGTCGTCGGTCGGCGCCACGGTCAGCGACTCGATGTTGTAGCCGCGGGTCGAGAACATCCCTGCCACCCGCGCCAGGGCGCCGGCCTCGTTCTGCAGCAGGATGGAAATAATGTGCCGCATGGGCGGTGTCGGGCCGGTCGGGGGCGGATTGAAAGCGCGCCAAATTAATGCGTTTGCGCCGGAAAATCAAGTGATTAAGTGGCTTTTGCGCGCCGTGACCACGCGGCCCGGGTCCATGTGATCCGGCTCGAGCGGCCGGCCATGAACTGCCGCTAAGCCGCTGTCTGGGCTAGACTATCCGGCCTTTTTCGCAACTGCCTGCCTGAAGAGCCGCCATGACCGAGGATCACGCCCCCGCACCGGACCGCCGCCATCCCCTGGCCGGCCAGACCATGACCGGCGCCGACATCATCGTGCAGGTCCTGGCCGACGAGGGCGTGGACGTCATCTTCGGTTACTCGGGCGGGGCCATCCTGCCGACCTACGACGCCGTGTTCCGCTACAACCTGGCGAACGACAACCGCATGCCGCTGATCGTGCCGGCCAACGAGCAGGGCGCCGGCTTCATGGCGGCGGGCTATGCGCGCGCCTCCGGCAAGGTGGGCGTGGCGATGGTGACCTCCGGCCCCGGCGCCACCAACACGGTGACGCCGGTGCGCGACTGCATGGCCGACTCCACGCCGATCGTGGTGATCTGCGGCCAGGTGCCGACCGCCGCCATCGGCAGCGACGGCTTCCAGGAGGCGCCGGTGTCCAACATCATGGGCTCGGCCGCCAAACACGTGTTCCTGGTGACCGACGCCAGCAAGCTCGAGGCCACCATGCGCACCGCCTTCGAGATCGCGCGCACCGGCCGGCCGGGTCCGGTGGTGGTGGACATCCCCAAGGACGTGCAGAACTGGAGCGGCCCGTTCCAGGGGGCAGGCCTGCTGCCGATCCCCGGCTACCGCCAGCGCATGGCCGCGCTGCGCGCCAGCCGCCTGCGCGAGCAGGACTGCGAGGTGTTCTTCCGCATGCTTGGCGAGAGCCAGCGCCCCCTGCTCTACTGCGGCGGTGGCGTGATCAACGGCAACGCCGTGGCCGAGCTGCGCGCCTTCGCCGAGGCCTTCCGCATCCCGGCGGTGACCACGCTGATGGGCATCGGCGCGACCGACACCACGCAGCCGCTGTCCCTGCACATGCTGGGCATGCACGGTGCCGCCTTCGCCAATTACGCGGTGGACGATTGCGACTTTCTGATCGCGGTGGGCGCGCGCTTCGACGACCGCGTGGCCGGCGTGCCGGCCAAGTTCGCCAAGAACGCCCGGTACATCGCGCACCTGGACATCGACGCCTCCGAGATCGGCAAGGTCAAACCGGTGCAGTGGTCGCACGTGGGCATGCTGGGCGAGGCGCTCGACACATTGCGGGCCTTTGGCCAGAAACGCGGCTTCAGACCCGATTACTCGGCCTGGCACCGGCACGTGGCGGAACTCAAGCGCGTGTACGCGATGAACTACGACCGCGAGTCGCCGCTGATCCAGCCGCACTACGTCATCGAGGAGATCAACAAGCTGACCCGCGGCGAGGCCATCGTCAGCACCGGCGTGGGCCAGCACCAGATGTGGGCGGCGCAGTACTTCGACTTCCGCAACCCGCGCCAGTGGCTGACCTCGGGCTCGATGGGCACCATGGGCTTCGGCCTGCCGGCGGCGATCGGCGCGCAATTCGCCTGCCCCGACCGCATGGTCATCGACATCGACGGCGACGCCAGCATCCGCATGAACCTGGGCGAGCTGGAGACGGTGACCACCTACAACCTGCCGCTGAAGATCGTGGTGCTGAACAACTTCGGCGACGGCATGGTGAAGCAGTGGCAGAAGCTGTTCTTCCAGGGCCGGCTGTCGGCCTCGGACAAGTCGCTGCACAAGAAGGACTTCATCAAGGCCGCCGAGGCCGACGGCTTTCCCTTCGCGAAGCGCCTCGACCAGAAGGCCGACGTGCCGCGGGTGGTGCGCGAATTCGTCGAGTTCAAGGGCCCCGCCTTCCTCGAGGTGATCATCGACCCGGATGCCGGCGTGTACCCGATGGTGGGCCCGGGCATGAGCTACGAGCAGATGATCACCGGCGACTTCATTCCCAACCGCTACGAAGACGCCAAGCGCGAAGCGCCCGGCAAGTCGGACATGTATTGATGGCCTGGGTGCAGGTCTTCGCCCTGCTCGGCGCGCTGGCCATTCTCGCCGCCTTCGCCGGCAGCCAGCTGCGGGTGATGAGTGCGCACGGCCTGCCCTACCTGCTGCTCAACGCCGGCGGCGCCGGCGTGCTGACCGTCGTCGCCTGGCTCGAGCGGCAGTGGGGCTTCCTGCTGCTGGAAGCGGTGTGGACCCTGGTCAGCCTGTTCGCGCTAGTGCGCCTGCT
>DATLYR010000062.1 GCA_035574475.1 Nevskiales bacterium
ACCGCGCACGGCGCGCTGCTCATCTTCGACGAGGTGATGACCGGATTTCGCGTCGCCCTCGGCGGCGCGCAGGCGCGCTTCGGCATCCGGCCCGACCTCACCACGCTCGGCAAGGTGATCGGCGGCGGCCTGCCGGTCGGCGCCTTCGGCGGCCGCCGCGACATCATGGAAAGGCTCGCGCCGCTCGGGCCCGTGTACCAGGCCGGCACCCTGTCCGGCAATCCGCTGGCGATGGCCGCGGGCCTGAAAACCCTGGAGCTGATCAGTGCGCCCGGCTTCTTCGAGGCGCTGGAACAGAAAACCCTCGAACTGACCAAGGGCCTGCGCGTGGAAGCGGCGCGCGCCGGCATCCCCTTCACCACCCAGCAGGTCGGCGGCATGTTCGGACTGTTCTTCACCGACGCACCCGCCGTGCAAACCTATGCCGGGGTGATGGCCTGCGATGTGACGCGCTTCCGCGCCTTTTTCCACGGCATGCTCGCGCGCGGCGTGTATCTTGCGCCGTCCGCCTACGAGGCCGGCTTCGTGTCGGCGGCGCACACGCCGTCCGACCTCAGCCAGACCGTCGCCGCCGCGGCGGCGGTGTTCCGCCAGCTCGCAGTAGGCGGCGCCTGAGTGGACGCCGTCTGGGTCCAGCACCTGCTGCAGTGGGCGCAGGCCAACCCGGTCTGGGCCTATGCGCTGGTGTTCGCCTTTGCCTTCAGCGAGTCGATCTTCATGCTCGGCCTCGTGGTGCCGGGTGCCATCCTGCTGTTCGGTGTCGGCGCCATGATCCCGGCCGGCGCCATCCAGCTTGCGCCGACGCTGTTCTGGGCCACGCTCGGTGCCGTGCTGGGCGACTGCCTCAGCTACTGGCTGGGGCGCCACTTTCGCGAGCGGTTGTACCGTATGTGGCCGCTGAGCCGTTATCCCGGCGTGGCGCGCCGCGGCCAGGCCTATTTCGCGCGGCATGGCGGCAAGAGCGTGCTGCTGGGTCGCTTCGTGGGCGCGGTGCGGCCGATCATCCCCACGATTGCCGGCGTGGCCGGCATGCGCCCGTTGCACTTCGTGCTGGTGGATGTGCTTTCCGCCGTCGCCTGGGCGCCCTGCTACATCCTGCCGGGCGCGCTGGTCGGCGCATCGCTGGGCCTGGTCGCCGAGGTCGCACTCCGCCTGGTCGTGGTCGTGCTGGCGACGGGCCTGCTGTTGTGGCTGGTGCTCTGGCTGACACGGCTGGTCCTGGCCTGGCTGCCCGCGCACGCCGAAGAACTGGTGCACGGGCTGCTCGACTGGAGTCGGCGCCACCGTCTGCTCGGTCGTCTGGGCCGCGGGCTGGCCGATCCCGATTACCCGGAAACCCCAGCGCTGGCCATGCTGGCGCTGCTGCTGCTGGCCAGCGGCTGGCTGGTGCTGTACCTGCTGTGGGGCCTGGGTGCGCCGCGCTATCCGGTGCCGACCGACGCGATGGTCTACCAGCTGTTTCAGGACCTGCGCACGCCGGGCATGGACCGCGTGGCCATGGCACTGGCCCAGCTCGGCGACTGGGAGGTGTACCTGCCGCTGTCCCTGACGGTTCTGGTGGCGTTGCTGGTCACCGAACGCCGCCGCGCGGCGGCGCACTGGCTCGGCGGCCTGAGCTTCGGCGCGCTGCTGGCGGCGGCGCTGAGCGGGTTGCTGGCGGTGCCGCAACCGATCGAGTACTACCGCAACGAGGTCCATGGCGGATTCGCCGGGGGGCATAGCGTGTTCGCGGCCGTGGTCTACGGCTTCCTGCCGGTGCTGCTCAGCTCGCGCCTGCGCGTGGACAAGCGCTGGCGCTATTACGTGCCCTTCCTGTCGCTGGTGGTGCTGATCGCGCTGGCGCGCCTGTACCTCGGCGCGCAGTGGCTCAGCGACACGCTGATCGGGCTGATGCTGGGCCTGACCTGGGTGGCGCTGCTGACGCTCGGCTACCGCCGCCACCGCCCGCAGCTGGTGCCGGACCGCTCGCTGGTGGTGGTGGCGCTGGCCGCCATCGCCGCCGGCGCGGCCTACCAGTGGGGCACGCGACATGGCCCGGATCTCGAGCACTACGCGCAGCGCATGCCACAGGGCACGATGACCACGGCCGAGTGGCAGGCCGAGGGCCATGCGCGCCTGCCGGGCTACCGCATCGACCTGCGCGGACGCCGTGGCGATCCGCTCAACCTGCAGTGGGCCGGCCGGCTGACCGACATCGAGGCGCAGCTGATCGCGCTCGGCTGGCAACCGACCCCGGAATTCTCGGCACTCGGCAGCCTGCGCTGGCTCAGCGAGCAGCCGGCCATCGCCCAACTGCCCGTGCTGCCGCAGGTGCACGACGGCCAGCACCAGGCGCTGATGCTGCGCTACCCCGAGGATAGCGACCGCCAGTGGGTGTTGCGCCTGTGGCCTTCGGCCTGGCGTCTGTCCGGCGTCGGCGGCGAATCGCGGCCGCTGTGGGTAGGCAATGTCAGCCTGCAGCGCGTGCAAACCCTGTTCAATCTCGCCAGCGCGCCGCTCACCGAGCGCGACTTCGACGCGCCGCTGGCGCTGCTGGAATCGCAGCTGGCGGGCCGCACGCCCCTGGTCGTGCGCCAAGCGCAGGACTATCGACCGGATGCGGTCACGCGCTGGGATGGCCGCGTGCTGCTGCTGGACACGCCGACGGCTAGCGCAGACTGAGGGCGGCCAGCCTAGTCGCTCTGGCCCCAGGGCTTGAGCAGCGTCTGCGGCAGGTCCAACTGGTCGAGCACGCGCGCGACCATGAAGTCCACGAGGTCGTCGAGCGTTTTCGGCGCGTGATAGAAACCCGGCGCGGCCGGCATCACCACCGCCCCCATCTCGGCCAGGGTCAACATATGGCGCAGATGCACCGCCGACAGCGGCGTCTCGCGCACGACCAGGATTAGCTTGCGCTGCTCCTTGAGCATCACGTCCGCCGCGCGCTCGATCAGGTTGTCGCTGGCGCCGACCGCCACCGCCGACAGGCAGCCGGTGGTGCAGGGACAGATCACCATCGCGCGCACCCGCGCCGAGCCGCTGGCCACCGGGGCGGTCCATTCCTGCTCGCCGAACACGCTGAGTTGGCCGTCGGCGGCGCCGTAGCGCGCGCCCAGCTCGCGCTGCACATCGGCCGGGCGCCTCGGCAGGGTCAGGCCACATTCCATCGCGAGCACGATGCGCGCCGCCTCGGACAGCATCAGATACACCGGAACCTGCGCGCGCAGCAGGCATTCGAGCAGACGCAGCCCGTACTGGCCGCCGGAGGCGCCGGTCAGGGCCAGGGCGATGGGGCGCGGGGCGGCGGGGGCGG
>DATLYR010000063.1 GCA_035574475.1 Nevskiales bacterium
CCGCCTCGACCGTCACCCGCTCGCCCGCGCGCGTAAGCTGCGCCGCCTGTGCCTCGCCCAGCGTCTCGCGGCCATTGACCCGCGCCTGGCCGTGCAGCACCACCAGCGTCGCGGCATGGCCCTGTGCGAACGGCAGCTCGACCGCTGCGCTGGCGACGAGCTTCAAATCCCAGACCTCGACTGGCGTGTAGGTCTGCGCCGGGCCGCGCCGCCCGCCGTACTCGCCCGCAATCACGCGCAGCGTGCCGGCGCCATCCGGCAGCTCGACCACGGGGATGTCCCCGGCCAGCAGGGTCTGGTAGCGTGGCAGGTCCAGCTTGTGCTTGGCTGGCAGATTGACCCACAGCTGCACCGCCTCGAACACACCGCCCGTGTGCGTGAATTCCCGTGAATGGAATTCCTCGTGCAACACGCCGCCGGCGGCCGTCATCCACTGCACGTCGCCGGGCCCGATGCGGCCGTGGTTGCCGGCGGAATCGCGGTGCTCCAGCTCGCCGCGGTATACGATCGTCACGGTCTCGAAGCCACGGTGCGGGTGCTGGCCGACGCCGCGCGGCACGGCACCTGGCGCAAAGTCGTAAGGCCCCGCGTAGTCGAGCAGCAGGAAGGGGCTGATGCGCGTGCCTTCGCGCTGCACCGACAGGATGTTGCGCACCGGGAAGCCGTCGCCGACCCAGTGGGCCGGCGCCTGGCGGATCAGCGTGTCGATGTTCTTGTGCGCAGTCATGACCATCTCCTTTTACCCTGTCATCCCCGCGTAGGCGGGGATCCAGTCATTCGGAGTGTTTTCTCCACTGGATTCCGCTTGCGCGGGAATGACAAACCATTCAACCAACCCCCCACTCACTCATGCCGCTTGCCGCGCGGTCAGCGCTTCGATGCGCGCACTGGCCGCGGCCTGCGCCTCGGCGCGGCTCTCAGCGCTGATGGCCAGGCCCTCCGCATACACGAACTCGATGTCGGTGAGACCAAGAAAGCCCAGCACCTGCTTCAGGTAGGCGGTCTGCACGTCGCCCGCGGTGCCGGCATAGCGCCCGCCGCGCGCGGCCAGCACATAGACCTTCTTGCCGGTCAAAAGGCCAACCGGCCCCTTGTCCGTGTAGCGGAAGGTGATGCCGGCGCGCGCCACGCGATCGATCCAGGCCTTGAGCGGCGAGGGAATGCCGAAGTTGTACATCGGCACACCCAGGACAATCACATCCGCCTGCCGCAGCTCATCGATCAGGGCATCGGACACCGCCACCGCCGCCTGCTGTGCCGGCGTGCGCTGCTCGGCCGGCGTACCAAAGCCGGTCAGCGTGGTCGCATCCAGGTGCGGGAGGGGGTTGCGCGTCAGGTCGCGCTCGATCACCCGCGTCTGCGGGTGGGCCGCGCGCCAGCGCACCACGAATTCGTCCGCCAACCGGTTGGCGTTGCCGGTATCCAGGATGCTGCTGTTGATCTTGAGCAGGGTGGTCATGGTCGTTCTCCTCGCTGCGTTGACTGTACCTGCCCGATAATCTATGTTCTGATAATTGTATTAAAAAGCGCAAAATAACGTTTTATTTGATCTAATAATTCGATTGTTTATGAGTCTGCCCAGAACCACACTCGAACACTGGCATGTCCTGCAAGCCATTGTCGAACATGGGAGTTTTGCCAAGGCCGCGGAGGCCCTGCATCGCAGCCAGTCCTCGGTCAGCTATATGGTGGCCCGGCTTCAGGAGCAGCTGGACCTGCCACTACTGGTGATCGAGGGGCGCAAGGCGCAGCTGACCGAGGCCGGCCGTGTGCTGCTGGCGCAGGCGCGGCGGCTGCTGGACGATGCACGCGCGCTGGAGCAGCACGCCCGCAACCTCAAGGCCGGCTGGGAGGCGGAGATCCGGCTGGTGGTGGATGGGCTGTTCCCGCGCCCGCTGCTCACGCGGGTGCTGCATGAAGTGGACGCCGGCTGCCCGCAGAGCCGCGTGCAACTGAGCGAAACCGTGCTGTCGGGTGCAGAGGACGCCTTGCTGCGCCACGAAGCCGACGTGGTCATCTGCAACAACGTGCCGCAGGGCTTCCTCGGCGATCCGCTGATGGACATCGAGTTCATCGCCGTGGCGCACCCGGAGCACGCGCTGCACCGCCTGGCCCGCGAGCAGTCGCGCGAACTCACGCTCGATGACCTCGCGCGCGAGCTGCACATCGTGGTGCGCGATTCCGGCACGCAGGGCCGCGACGACGGCTGGCTCGGCAGTACGCGGCGCTGGACCGTGACCAGCGGCAGCACGCGCCTGGCGCTGATGCGCGCGGGGTTGGGCTTCGGCTGGGCACCGCTGGCGCACATCGAGGACGACCTCGCCGCCGGGCAGCTCCAGCCGCTGCCGCTGCGCGAGGGCCGCTGCCGCAAGCGCACGCTCTATCTGGTGCTGGCCGAGCCGCGCGACGCCGGCCCCGGCGCGCGCCGGGTGGCAGAAATCATCCGTGCCTGTGTGGCCAATTACACACCGCCGGAGGTGGGATCAATCACCCAAGCACAACCGTAGTATTCCCCTCACTTCTAGTATCCTGCGGCTATCCCTCCAGCCGGACGAGCATGGACACGCGCACACGCCCCGCCGCACCGTCCCGCGCCCGTCGCCGACCTGCGCGCTGGCTGCGCGACCTGTCCATCGTCATCAAGCTGAACGCCATGGTGGCCGTGTTCGTGGCTATCATTCTTACCCTGCTGGCGCTGGCCGGCGCGGCGCTGGCGATCACCAACGGCGTGCGCGCCTATGTCGGCGGCGAGGGCCTGTGGTCGAAAGGCCAGAAGGACGCGGTCTACTACGTGATGCGCTACGCGCGCACCCACGACGAGGCCGACTGGCGCAAGTACCAGGCGGCCGTCGCCATCCCGCTCGGAGATCGGCAGGCGCGCCTCGAGATGGAAAAACCCGACTACGACTATGCCATCGTCGAGCAGGGCTTCGTCCAGGGCGGCAATGCGCCGGAGGACGTGCCGTATATGGTGTTCCTGTTTCGCACGCTTGGCGGCTACGGCCACCTGGCGCAGGCCATCGGCATCTGGCGACAAGGTGACAGACACCTGGACCGGCTGGTGGAAGCCGCCGATGCACTGCGTACACTGCATCGGGGTGGCGCAATAAACCCTGCCCGCGAGCGTGAGCTGCTCGACCGTATCGACCAGATCAACGCCGAGCTGACCCGGCTGGAGCGCGAGTTCTCGGCCACGCTGGGCAAGGGCGCGCGCTGGCTGCAACGCGTGCTGCTGCTGTCGGTGTTCGCCTCCACCGCACTGCTGCTGGCCTGCGGCTACTGGGTTGCGCGGCGCATCGCGCTGGAGCTGCGCCTCGGCATCCTCGGCCTGCGTGAAGGTGCGTTACGCGTAGCCGCCGGCGACCTGGACATTCCGGTCGAGATCCGCTCGCACGACGAGCTGGGCCAGCTGGCGCGCGTGTTCAACGACATGATGGCGCACCGGCGGCAGGCGGAGGAATCGCTGCGCAGCGCGCACGAATTCCGCGACAAGGTGATGGAAAGCGCCACCAATTCCATCCATGCACTCGACCTCGAAGGGCGCTTCACGCTGGTCAATCGCCGCACCTGCGAGATGACCGGCTACCCGGTCGAGGAACTGCTCGGCGCCAGCTACGTGAAGCTGTTCCCGCCGGAAGTGCTGGCCGAGGTGAACCGCCAGTTCGAAACCGTGATCCGCGAGGGGCGTACGGTGGAACAGTTCGAAACCGTGCTGCAGCGCAAAGACGGCAGTCGGGTCGCCATCACCTTCAGCAGCGCGCCGCTGGTCAGGGACGGCAGGATCGTCGGCCTGGTCGGCACCGCCGAGGACATCAGCGCGCGCAAACGCGCCGAGGCCGCGCTCGCGGCGCACGCCGCCGAACTGGCGCGCTCCAACGCCGAGCTCGAACGTTTCGCCTATGTCGCCTCGCACGATCTGCAGGAGCCGCTGCGCACGGTCACCAGCTTCACCCAGCTGCTGGCACAGCGCTATACCGACCGCAACGATCCGACCGTGCACGAGTACGTCGGCTTCATCACCGAATCGGTGCAGCGCATGCGCGACCTGATCGAGGGCCTACTGGCCTATTCGCGCGTGTCGCACCAGCGCGAAGCGCTGCAGGACGTGGATCTGAACGAACGTCTGCAGCAGGTCATCGCCAGTCTCGACGCCGCGATCAAGGCCAGCGGCGCGCGCGTGACCCATGACCCGCTGCCCCGGTTGCGCGCCTACCCCAGCCTGATCCTGCGCCTGCTGCAGAACCTGCTGAGCAACGCGCTCAAGTTCCGACGCGCCGACATCGCGCCGGAAGTACATGTCAGCGCGGCGCGGGAGGACGGCGTTTGGCGCATCTCGGTGCGCGACAACGGCATCGGCATCGATCCGCAACATGCCGAGCGCATCTTCGTGCTGTTCCAGCGCCTGCACACGCGCGACGACTTCCCGGGTAACGGCCTGGGCCTGGCGATCTGCAAGAAAATCATCGAGCAGCACGGCGGGCGCATCTGGGTGGAACCCGCGAATCCCGGGTCGGTGTTCCATTTCACGCTGCCGGCGACCTGACTTGCCACATCGTTGCCGCCGGCGCCGGTCGGTGTTATGACTGGCACTCTGCCCGAGCATCGAGGGCCATGTCCATGGGCGCAGTCGGCTCGACCATTGAAACGCGCTACGGCGCCTGCAACCTGTGCGAGGCCATCTGCGGCCTCGAGTTCAAGGTGCAGGACGGAAAGATCCTGTCCATTCGCGGCGACGAGCTTGATCCCTTCTCGCGCGGCCACGTCTGCCCCAAGGCGGTGGCGCTCAAGGACATCCACGAGGATCCGGACCGGCTGCGCCGGCCGGTGCGGCGCGTCAACGGCAGCTGGCAGGAGATCGGCTGGGACGAGGCCTTCGATCTCGTGGCCGACCGGCTGGCGGAGATCCGCACCCGGTATGGGAGCAATGCCATCGGCGTGTACCAGGGCAATCCCAGCGTGCACAACTACGGCAGCCTGACCCACGCGCAGCATTTCCTCGGCCCACTCAAGACCCGCAACCGCTTCTCCGCCACCTCGGTGGACCAGTTGCCACATCAGTTGATCGCCTACTGGATGTACGGCCACCAGCTGCTGCTGCCAGTCAGCGACATCGACCGTACGCAGTACTTCCTGGTCATGGGCGCCAACCCGATGGCCTCGAATGGCAGCCTCATGACCGTGCCCGACTTCCGCGGCCGCCTCAAGGCACTGCAGGCGCGCGGCGGCAAAATGGTGGTGATCGACCCACGCCGCACCGAGACGGCCGAGGTCGCTGACGAGCACCACTTCATCCGCCCCGGTACCGACGCCGCTTTCCTGTTCGCGCTGATCAATACGCTCTTCGAGGAGGGACGGGTCAACCTGCGCCAGCTCGCCGGCTTCACCGACGGCCTGGCGGAAGCGCGCACGGCGTTCGCGGACTTCACGCCGGAGCGGGTGGCGCCGGTGACCGGCATCGCCGCGGATACCATCCGCCGCATCGCACGCGAGTTCGCGGCGGCCGATGGCGCCGCCGCCTATGGCCGCATCGGCCTGTCGATCCAGCCCTTCGGCGCGCTGTGCCAGTGGGCCATCCAGCTGCTCAACATCGCCACCGGCAACCTCGACCGGCCCGGCGGCGTGCTGTTCACCACGCCGGCGGTGGACCTGATCGGCGGGCCCAACTCCAAGCCCGGCCACTACGGCGCCTGGAAAAGCCGCGTCAGCGGCCTGCCGGAATTCGGCGGCGAGCTGCCGGTGACCTGCCTGGCGGAGGAGATCCTCACGCCCGGCGAGGGGCAGATCCGGGCCATGGTCACCATCGCCGGCAACCCGGTGCTGTCCACGCCGAACGGTGCGCAGCTCGACCGCGCCTTCGCGTCGCTGGACTTCATGGTCTCGGTGGATTTCTACATCAACGAGACCACGCGCCATGCACAGGTGATCCTGCCGCCGACCTGCGGCGTGGAGCATGACCATTACGATCTCGTGTTCCATCACCTGGCGGTGCGCAACACCGCGCGCTACAGCGAGGCACTGGTGCCCAAACCCGAGGGTACGCGCCACGACTGGGAGATTTACACCGAGCTGGGCCGGCGCCTGGCCGCGCGCCTCGGCGGCAAGACCGGCCCGAACCTGCGCCCGGACCAGATCGTGGACCTCGGCCTGCGGCTCGGGCCCTATGGCCGCGACCATGGCCGCTCGCCCGCCACCGCCTTCGTGAAGCTGCAGGCCGAGGGCGTGCTGGCGAAGCTGGGACTGGCCAGTGCCCCGCCGCTGTCCATCGCAGCACTGAAGGCGCAGCCGCATGGCGTGGACCTGGGCCCGCTGCAGCCCTCATTGCCTGATCGCCTGCAGAACAAGGACAAGCGTATCCGCTGCGCGATTCCCGAATTGCTCGGCGACATCCCGCGGCTGGAGCGCGCACTGTTCGCGCCGCGGGCCGAAGGCGAGCTGCGGCTGATCGGGCGCCGGCACCTGCGCAGCAACAATTCCTGGATGCACAACTACGCGCGGCTGGTGAAGGGCAAGCCGCGCCACCAGCTGCTGATGCACCCGGATGACCTGGCCGCGCGCGGCCTGGCCGACGGCCAGGTGGTGCGGGTCAGGTCACGGGTCGGCGCGGTGGAGGTCGAGGTGCAGGCCAGCGACGCGATGATGCCCGGCGTGGTCAGCCTGCCGCATGGCTGGGGTCACACGCGCGAGGGCGTGCGTCTGAGTGTGGCGCGCCAGCATGCGGGTGCCAGCATCAACGACCTCACGGACGACCGCTTCTACGATGTGCTGTCGGGTAACGCGGCGCTCAACGGCGTGCCGGTGACGGTCGAGGCGGCATGAGACAGTCATCCCCGCGTATGCGGGGATCCAGCGACAAAAACCCTTGTTTGACTGGATGCCCGCTCGTGCGGGAATGACAAGCGAGCGACCGATCCGTAGCAGCGCTTCCGTAGTTTTTACGCTTGGCCGCGGAAGCGGCATGGTGGACACTGGCCGCATGCCCGGAGCCCTGCCCATGCGCCCCGTCCTGATCCTGTTCGTCAGCGCCCTGCTGGCCGCCTGCGGTGGCTCCGGCAGCGATGCCGGCAACGGGCCGTCCGGCGGCAACAGCGGCGCCACGATCCATGCCGCCGACCTGTGCGTGAACAACGACTGCGGGGAGGCCGTCCGGCTGCTCGCCATCCCGGACGCCGAAAACCTGCTGTTCGCGCCGGACGGCCGGCTGTTCGTGACCGGCGGACAGAACATCTACGAGATCACCCAGAACAGCGACGGCAGCTTCGCCGCCACGCCGCTGGCGGAGGAGTCGCCTTGCGGTTTCACCGGCATGGCGATCCGCGACGGCATCCTGTACGCGAACGGCTGCGGGACGCGCCTGTTCGCCGGCCGGCTGACCGCGCAGCCGGTGCTGCGCGCGATCTATACCTACGACATGCCGTCCTGCATCCCCAACGGCCTCGCGCTCGGCCCCGACGGCAGGCTGTACTCCGTAGACGAGCCGCTGCTGCCGCAGTGCCTGCCGCCGGCGCCCAAGATCGTGCGCCTGACCCTCGACCCGGCCGACCCGATGCAAGTCGCCAGCGAGGAGGTCTGGGTCGCGGGCAGCCCGGCCGGCCTGCTGTTCCTCGGCTTGGACACCACGCTGCGCTTCCCCAATGGCATCGTGCGCGACGGCAACACCTTCTATGCCACCGACGGCGGCAGCGTGTTCTCGGTGGAGCTTTTGCCCGACGGCAGCGCCGGGCCGGTGACGCCGCTGTTCTTCGAACCGACCGCGCACGACGACCTCGGCCTGGGCGGGGTGGACGGCCTGCTGGTGTCGGATTTCTTCAAGGGCCGCATCCTGCTGCTGTCGCGCGACGGCGAGCTGCTGCAGGAAACCGCGCCCTTCACCTTCACTGCCGTATCGTCGGTGCGACTCGGCCAGCCGCCGATGTTCGTCCCGACCGACATCCTGGTCACCGACAAGGGCGTGATCGGCGACAACAACCTGCCGATCGATTACCTGACCCTGTTCCGGCGCCGCGCCGGCGCGCGCCCCTGACGCGGATGCCGCCGGGAATCCTGTTTCCGATCAGCGGCTTGTAATTGAATTAAATCGTCTATATCCGGCCGCCGGCGGCCCCGCGTAGCGTTGTTGCCTGAAAACGTATGCGCGGAGCGCGGCTTGAGCGTCACCCCCCAGTCGATCCCCGACCGTCGGCGTAATGCGCTGTCGGCGCTGACCGGCGAGTTCGTCAACCCGGAGCAGGAACGTGCATTCCGCGCCGGTATCCGCCCGGTCTGGCTGCGACGTATCCGCACGATCATCGTGGTTGCACTGATTGCGCACCTGATCACGAGCATCAACGATTACGTGCTGCTGGGCGCCGGCGCTGCTTTCACCGTGCTGGTGGTCGCGCGCCTGGTGGTCACGGCCTACGGCCTGGGCTACCTGTGGCAGCTCGGCCGCAACCGCAGCCTGTGGCTGTGGGATCTGGGTCTGTTCGCTTTTCTGCTGCTGCTGCTGACTGCCTTCCTCGGCATGGTCGTGGCACGGCCGGACGGCGTACGCATCACCGCACCGGCCGCTGTCCTCGTCTTATGCGTGCTGTACATGGCGCCGATGGCGCGACTCTGGGTATCGACCCTGGGCGCGCTCTATCTCTCGCTCGGCATGTTGCTGATCGGATACCTGCAGCACGCCGCACCCACTGCACAGTTGGTGGTCTTCGGCGTGCAGCTACTGATCGCAAACCTCATCGGCTATTTCGTCTGTCGCGGCATCCATCAGGATATCCGCATCGCCTGGGCCAACCAGCAATCCCTGGAGCGGCGCGAGCGCCATCAGCGGTTGCTGGCGCAGCTGTCGGCGCATTTCCTGGGCCTGCGCCCCGACCAGCTCGACGATGGCGTCCAGCAGACCTTCCGCACGCTGTGCGAATACAGCGGCAGCGATCGCGCCTACCTGATGGAATTCGACGCCGGGCGCCAGACCGGCAGCATGACGCACGAATGGTGCGCGGAAGGGGTCGCGGCCACCCGTCCGACCATGCAGAACATCCCGTCTGCGCTCATGCCATGGGCCTCGCTCAAGCTGCAGCGCGGTGAAGTCGTACAGGCCGACGATGTCCAGGCCCTGCCGCCGGAAGCCGCGGTCGAGCGCGATCTCAACCTCGCCCAGGGGGTGAAGTCCTTCCTGTGCGTGCCGCTCAGTCATGAAGGCGTGCTACTGGGCATGATCGGCCTGGACTGCGTCCACGAACAGCGCCAATGGGATACCGAGACAGTCGAGATGCTGCGCTTCGTCGGCCAGTCGATCTTCAACGCGCTGCACCGCGCACGGGCGACGGAGCAGCTGCGCAAGAACGAATCGCTTTACCAGACGCTGGCCAGCGTTTCGCCGGTCGGTATTTTCCGCACCGACGCCAAAGGCTACTGCACGTATTTCAATGACCAGTGGATGCGTCTCACCGGGCTACCCCCTGATATGGCGCTGGGCAACCGCTGGCAGCAGGCCATCCATCCCGAGGATAGGCAGCGCGTCATCAGCCACTGGAACCAGGCCGTCACCGGAAGACACACAACTGAAGCGGAGTTCCGCTACCAGCGGGCCGATGGCCGGGTGGTCTGGGTGCATGCCTGCGCCCGCCCCCTGTTCGGCGACGACGGCCAGCTACAGGGCTTCGTCGGCACTGCCGAAGACATCACCGAGCGCAAGCAAGCACAGCTGGAACTGGAGCAGCGCATGCGGCTGGACGAGTTCATCGCCCGCGTGAACATGCGCTTCCTGCGTCCCAACAGCGAACAGGGCGGCGAGACCGTGCAGCTGGCACTGGGCGACATCGGCGTGTTCACGGATGCGGACCGCAGCTACCTGTTCCTGTACGACTGGAACACGCACACCAAGAGCTGCACGCACGAGTGGTGCCGCGAGGGCATCACACCCTATATCGACCAGCTGCAGAACCTGCCGATCTCCAACTTCGGCTGGATCTCGCCGCGGCTGCTGCGCGGCGAGATCATCAACGTGCCCACCCTGGACACACTGCCACCGGAAGCCGCAGCGGAGCGGGCGGAGTTCCAGCGCGAGTCCATCCAGTCGCTGCTGCTGGTGCCGATCGTATCCAGCGGCCAGGTGGCTGGCTTCATCGGTCTGGATGCGGTGCGGGCACAGCGCACCTGGTCGCCGGACACCATCCTGCTGCTGCGCATCGCCGGCGAAACCATCATGAGCGCACTGCAGCGTGAGCAGGTCGAGCGGACGCGTCAGCAGCACATCCACGAGCTGGAAAGCGTCAATTTCGAGCTGGAGCGGCGCAACATGGAGCTGCAGCGCCTGGCCTACGTGACCTCGCACGACCTGCAGGAGCCGCTGCGCGCGATCTCCGGCTTCGCCACGATGCTGCGCGAGCAGTACCGCGGCCGGCTCGATGCGCGCGCGGACGAGTACATCGGTTTCGCGATCGGGGCGTCAGACCGTCTGCACCGGCTGATCAACGACCTGTTGACCTACACGCGCGTGGATCAGCAGGTGCGCGCACCTGTCGACTGCGACCTCAACGAGATCACGCAGGTCGTACTGGACAACCTTGAGGAGACCGCGCAGCGCCTCGGTGCAAACATCGAGTACGACGCGCTGCCAACCGTCGTCGCCGAGCCGCTGCAGATGATCCAGCTGATGCAGCATCTGCTGGCCAACGCCCTGCGCTTCCACAGCGACGAGCCGCCGGTCATCCGGGTCAGTGCCGAGCGCAAGGACGCCGAATGGGTGATCTAGATCGCCGACAACGGCATCGGCATCCGGCCGGAGCATGCCCAGCGCGTGTTCGAGCTGTTCGAGCGCCTGAACCCCGGTGATCGCCACCCCGGCACCGGCATCGGCCTGCCCGTGTGCCGGCGCATCGTGGAGCGCCATGGCGGGCGCATCTGGGTCGAGCCCAACAGCCCGCGCGGCAGCGTGTTCCGCTGGACGATCCCGGCGCCGCTCAGCGCGCCCACCGGCCAAGCCGACGCGTCTCGCCGTGCTGCATGACGGTGAAGCTGCCGGGGTCGAGGCCTGCTTTGGCCACCGCTTCCGCCAGCCGCCGCGGCGGCTCGGCCGGGTCCTCCAGCGTCAGCACGAAGGTGCCCCAGTGCATGCCGATGGACTGGCGTGAGCGCACGTCCAGGTGAATCTGCACGGCCTCTTCCGGATCCACGTGCATGGCACGCATGAACCAGCGCGGGTCATAGGCCCCGATCGGGATCAGTGACAGGTCGAAGCCGCCGAAACGCCGCCCGATGTCGGCGAAGTCCCTTGAATAGCCGCTGTCCCCGGCGAAGAACAGCCTGAAGTCCGGCCACTCGGCCACCCAGCCGCACCACAGCGTGGCGTTGCGGTCGAAGGGCCCGCGGCTGCTGAAGTGCTGTACCGGCACGGCATGTAGCTTCACCCCGTCCTGCTCCGCCTGCTGCCACCAGTCCAGCTCGACCACGTTGGCGATGCCGCGCGCCGCAAACCAGGCCTTGAGCCCCAGCGGTACGTAAAAGCGCGGCGGTCTGTGCGGCTGGCGCCGGTGCAGGGCCCGGACCGTGCCCTCGTCGAGATGGTCGTAGTGGTTGTGCGAGATCAGCACCAGGTCGATTTCGGGCAGGTCCTCCAGCGCCAGCCCCGGCGGCATCATTCGTCCCGGGCCGGCCCAGCCGACCGGCGAAGCACGCTCGGTGAAATGCGGGTCGGTGAGGATGTTGAGCCCCTGCATCTGGATCAGGAAGGTATCGTGGCCGACCCAGGTGAGCGTGGCCTCGCTGCGGTTGGCGCGCAAAAAGGCCGGATCGTTGGCCGCCAGCGGGAAGCTGCGCGGCGGCGGCCCGCCGCGGAACTCGGCCAGGAACCGCAGGAAATCCCCCGCACTCTTGTGCGGATGGGGATAGTTGTTGCGGAAGCCGCGCGCGCTGTGGTGCTTCTTGCTCATTTCCGGGTAATCGGGGGTTTCATGGAAGCCGCGGCAACCGACGATCGCGGCGATGCCGCAGCCGGCCAGCGCGGCCATGGTCGCCAGTTTATCTTTACAAGGCAGTCGCACGCAGGCGTCAGGCTTGCTTCAGTTGAGCCGGTACCAGCAGGTCACCAGATCGTAAACGTCTCGGTCACGCTCTGAAAGACAGAGGACATCATAATTGTAAATGGACCGGCGACCGTCATAGGACCAGATTTTGTAAAGATAGCGATTCAGATCGGCGATTTCCCGTAACGACGAAGTGGAAAGCATGTGCAAGCCGGTGTCGTCCCAGACGACATAGTGCGCATACCCGGCATCGGCCAAACGCGCAAACGTATCTTCGGCATCCTGCAGGTCCTGCAGCTTGCGTATGGTGTTCTCGAATAGTACGCCCGGCTGCACCCGGGCCAGCCAGGACAGACTGGCCGCGATGATGCGGAAGTCGAAACCATCCGTGTCGATCTTTACGAAGCACGCCGTATCGCCCGCCACTTCTGACAGCGTCCGGGTGGCAATACCGG
Source organism: Nevskiales bacterium (assembly GCA_035574475.1). Taxonomy (NCBI): domain Bacteria; kingdom Pseudomonadati; phylum Pseudomonadota; class Gammaproteobacteria; order Nevskiales; species Nevskiales bacterium. The sequence continues at coordinate 12,461 of DATLYR010000063.1, forward strand.
CTGCACCGGGTGATTCGACGAAATACGCCGTACCTCCCCAATACTGGAGATTGCCCGACAACGATTTACCGTCACCGATCAGGCAATTGTGCAGGCGGGTCTCGTTTGGCAGCCGCGCCGCGTTGCGTTGCAGATAGGCAAAGAAATAGTCGCTGCCCTCGATCAGCAGCAGTGGATTCGACGCATGGGTAGCCATCATCGCCGCGGTATCGCCGATATTCGCGCCGACATCCACCAGCGTGGCGCCCGGATATTTCGCGCCCAGGTATTTCGCGGCAATGCCGATATTCAGGTCACGAAACGGCTGCGTCGGCTGCAACTGCGGCAGGATGTGTTCAGGCGGCGCCTCGATTTCAAAGTTGCCACACCGCAGCCGGCTGCCATCCGACCGGGAACCTGGGTGCAGGGTTCTGTACAGACGTTTCAGCCATGCCGGCAGCGGACCGGAACGGGCACGCAGCGGTGCGGCAGGCCAAGCCTGTTCTTGGGATATTTTTCCCATGTCAAAAGTATCTGGGACCGCATATGGTTCTGCAAGTCTTTGCGAAGGCTTTGCCTCGTGGCCGCGCCGGCGTAGCATCGGGAAAGGCTTACTGGAGAGGGAGGCCTGCCATGACCCTGTGCCCGATCGCGCTGGCCGTCGGCTGCAAGAAATGCCCGATGTTTTCCTTCTGCCCCGCCAAGGGCATCATCGGCGACTACAAGAAGCAAGACGACGAGAGGAACAAGACCGGCAAGGCCAACTGACTCGCTATACCCGTCATTCCGGCGCAAGCCGGAATCCAGTGCCTTCAAGGACGCTGGACCCCGGCTTGCGCCGGGGTGAGGGATCTTGTGGGGTTTAGGGGTAATCCAGACTTTTTCATGCTCCGGTTCATCCGCCATCTATTCTTCGGCATCCTGTTGTTGGCCGGCGTGGCCATTGCCGGGCTCGCATGGATGTTCTCCACGCGCCCCGGGCTGGATGCCTATCAGGCACATCGCTATCCCGACGATCCACCCGGCGGCGGCCCGCAGCTGACCGCCGCCTGGTTCGGCACCACCGCCGTGCTGCTGAGCGACGGCGAATCCGCCGTCTTCATCGACCCCTTCTTCACCCGCCCCGGCGGCTGGGGCCGGCTGATGCTCAACCGGCCCATCGCACCGGATGCGGAGTTGATCGCCCGGTGGCTGGACCAAGCGGGCATCGAACGCCTGGATGCGGTAGTGGTCACGCACTCGCATTACGACCACAGCATGGATGCCGGCGTCGTCGCACAGCTGACCGGCGCAACGGTGCTTGGCTCGGCCAGCACCGCCAACGTCGCGCGCGGCAGCGGCCTGCCGGAAACACAGATCCGCATCGCGGTGCCCGGCGTGCCCCAGCGCTACGGCCACTTCACGCTGACCCTGCTGGAAAGCCGCCATGCGGGCGCCACCGGCGGCCGCCCCACTGGCGACATCACGCAGCCGCTGGTACCGCCGGCACGTTACACGGATTACCGCCAGGGCGGGACCTTCGGCGTGATCATCGAGCACGCCCTGGGCACGGTCGTGCATCACGGCAGTGCCGGCTGGATCGAGGGCATGTACCGCGGGCGGCGCGCCGGGGTCGTGTTCCTCGGCATCGCCGCGCTGCGCGATACCGAAAGCTATCTCGCACAGGTGGTGGACCCGCTCGGCGCGACACGCATCATCCCGACGCACTGGGATGACTTCACCCGTCCGCTGGACGCGCCGTTACGGCCGCTGCCCTTTGGCGTGGACCTGGACGGCTTCTTTGCGGACAGCGCGCGGCTGCGGCCGCAGCTGAAAGTGCTGACCCTGGAGCCCGGCCGGCACGTCGTACTCTTTGCCGCCGATTCGTAGGCTGCGCATCGCGCACCCCGCCCGCGCCGTCAGGCTCGATGGCGCGGGGCTCGCGGATATCGGCCCGCAGCTGGCAGTGCTGGGCGGGATGACGCTGCTGTTCCTGGGCCTGGGCGCGGCGATCTTCAAGTGGACGCAGGAGTGACCGCGGCTTCTTCCCGCCCCTGCATCCGCGCCCACCACAGCGCCAGCACCAGGCCGCTGATCAGGTGCCACACGCCCCACCAGGCGGCGATCAGGGCCATGCCGCCCAGCCCGCCGAAGAACTGGAACACCAGCACCAGCCCGAAGCCGGCATTCTGGATGCCGGTCTCCAGCGACACCGCCTTGGCGTCGTAGTGCGGCAGCCCGGCGGCGCGGCTGGCGCCATAGCCGACCGCCAGCCCGGCAGCATTGACCAGCAGCACGATCACGAAGGCCATGGCAACGTAGGTGGCGTGCTGCAGGTTGGCGGCGATGCCGGCGATGATGAAGCCGGTCAGCAGCAGCACCCCCAGCGTGCGTGCCGGCCGCAGCAGCCGGTCGGCGAGTGCCGCGCGCCAGTGGCGCAGCGACATCGCCAGCAGCGTCGGCAGGATCAGCATGAAGAACGCCGCCAGCAGGATCTCGGCGGGATCGACCGCGATCTCGCGCAGCAGGCCGGACGTGACCGGATTGAGGCTGCCCCAGAAGAAGAAATTGAACGGCGTCATCACCATCGCCACCAGCGTCGAGAAGGCCGACACGGTCAGCGACAGCGCGACATTGCCGCGCGCCAGCAGGGTGTAGAAATTCGACACCGCGCCGCCCGGGCAGGCGGCCACCAGCAGGATGCCCAGGCCCAGGCTGGGCGCGGGCTTGAGCAGCCACACGCACAGCGAGGCCGTGGCCGGCAGCAGCACGAATTGCGACAGGCAGCCGACCAGCGGCCCCTTGGGCGAGACGAGGATGCGCCGGAAGTCGTCCAGGCGCACGTCCAGCGCCGCGCCGAACACCACCGTGGCCAGCACCACGTTCAAGACCTTGACCGCGACGGGGTCGAAGCTGAACTGCATCTGGTCGATTGGCGTCATCGTCGGCTCCCCGGCAACCCCTGCATCATACCGGCCGGCGGCGTCATAGCCACCCGCAGCACGAAGGGCTAGTGTTGTGTTCCGTAAGATTCTTTAGATCGTCGACTTGCCCGGTATGACAAAGATGTCTACGGAACGCAATACTAGTATCGGTAAAAACAACAAGACACGGGCAACCATAGATGCAACCGGTGCCGCCGACCCCTTCCGCCTGTCACCGCTGACCGGCGAGTTCGCCGAGCCGGCGACCGAGCGCGAGTTCCGCGCAGCCGGCCAGCAACGGCGCGTGCGCGTGCTGCGTTTCGTCGCAGTGGCCGGGGCGCTCTTCTTCCTGGTCGCCGGCCTCGGCGACTGGCTCGCCCCGCAGCGCAGCCCGCACCTTGCCACCCTCATCACGCTGCGCCTGCTGATCCTGGTGCCGGCGGGACTGGTGCTGTTTGCCAGCCGCCGGCCCGAGCAGGCCTTGCGGCTGGACGGCGCGGTGCTGCTGTTCGCCCTGTGGCTGCCCAGCACCGGGGCCTATTTCATGACGCTTGGCACGGAGGACATGCACTACTACCTGCCCTCCGCCCTGCTGCTGGTGCTGGTGTTCCTGCTCGTGGTGCCGTTCCGCCTGCTGTTCGCGCTGACCAGCGCGCTCTACACTGCCGGCCTGTTCTTGCTCGTGGCATGGGCCTGGCTCGAACCGACACACCAGCAGATGATCCAGGCGACGGTGCTGCTGTCCGCCTGCCTCGTGCTGGCCGGCTATGCGCAGCGGGCGCAGCAGATGATGGCGCGGCGCGAGTTCGCGCGCCTGCGCGAGCTGGAGGCCGCGAACCGGCGCCTGGCCGAGGAAATACAGGCGCGCCAGCAGACCGGCGCGGCGCTGGAGCAGCGGCTGCGTTTCGAGGAACGGCTGGTACGCCTTACCACCGGCTTCATCGACATCGACGGCCGCCGGCTGGATGAGCGCATCGACGCCGCACTGGCCGAGCTCGGCGAATACAGCGGCGCCGACCGCTGCTACGTCTTCCGGCTGGATGCCGCCGGCAACCGTTTCAGCTGCACGCACGAGTGGTGTCGCAAGGGCGTGAAGCCCATCCTGCCGGTATCGCAGTCGTTGTCGGTGCGCGCCTTCTCCTGGGGGATGCCGCGGCTGCTACGCGGCGAGATCCTGGACATCCCGCGGGTAGCCGGGCTGCCCGCCGAGGCCTATGCCGAGCGCCAGGAGTTCGAGCGCCACGACACGCGCGCGGTGCTGCTGGTGCCGCTGTTCCACGATCGCAGGGTGATGGGCTTCATCGGGCTCGGCGCCGTGCATGCCGAGCACGAATGGCCGGAAGAATGCCACCTGCTGCTGCGCATCGTCGGCCATGCGCTGGCCGGTGCGCTGCACCGCCAGGCAGCGGCGGGCTAAAAGGCCTTGTCAATTCATGGCGTCATTCCGGCGCAAGCCGGAATCCAGCGACTTTCAAGGCACTGGATGCCGGCTTGCGCCGGACTGACGATGTCCGAACTCTTGCGGGAGGACACCGCAAACGCCGCGGTCATGCGACGCCGTTGGCCGGCAGGGTGAAGTAGAAGCTCGTGCCGGGGCCGGGCTGGTTCGGCTCCACCCAGATGCGTCCGCCGTGGCGCTCGACGATCCGCTTGCACACCGCCAGCCCGATGCCGGTGCCGGGATAGCGGTCGCTGGTGTGCAGGCGCTTGAAGATGTGGAATACGGTGTCGGCATGCCGCGGATCGATGCCGATGCCGTTGTCGCGCACCGCGAACAGCCATTCGCCGCCGCGCCGCCGTGCCGACACGTGCACCTGCGGCGGCTCGGCGCCGTGGAACTTGATCGCGTTGCCGATCAGATTCTGCAGCAGCTGGATGATCTGGGTGGCGTCGGCCTGCACCAGCGGCAGGTCGTCGTGCGTGATGCGGGCGTCATGTTCGCTGATCGGCGCCAGCAGGTTGGACTGCGCCAGCACCAGCATCTGGTTCATGTCGCAGGACCCCAGCGGTTCGGCCTGCGTATCGAGGCGCGAGTAGCTCAACAGGTCGTTGATCATGTTGTGCATGCGGCTGGCGGCGTCGGTGATGAAGTGGATGTATTCGTCGGCATCTTCATCCAGCCGCCCGGTATAGCGCTGCGACAGCAGTGCCGAGAACCCGGCAATCGCGCGCAACGGTTCGCGCAGGTCATGCGAGGCGATGTAGGCGAACTGCTTGAGCTCCTCGTTGCTGCGCGCCAGCGCCGCGTTGGCATGCTCCAGCGCCTGCGCCTGGTTGCGCAGCGCGGTTTCGCTGCGCTTGCGGTGCAGGGCGTTGAACACGATCTCGCCGGTGATCCTGAGCAGCTTGACGATGTCCTCCGGCCACTCCACCGGCTGCCGCACCGCGTCGAAGCCCATATAGCCGGTGACGCGCCCCTCGAACACCAGCGGCACCATGATCACCGACTGGATGTTCTCGGCCTCGAACTCGGCGCGCTCCGCAGCGGCGGCCGGCGGCAGCGCACTGACCTGCGGCACGTGCAGGACCTCGCCGCGGCCGATACGCGCCATGAACCAGGGATACTGGCCGAGCGGCAGATTCTGCAGGCGTTGGATGGCCGGCTCGACGCCCTCGGCGCACCACTCGTGCGTGCAGGACTCCGTGGTCATGTCGGCACTGAATTCGAATACGTAGCTGCGATCCACGCCGGCGAAGCGGCCGATCTCGCCGAGCGCGTCGTTCAGGCCCGCATCGATGGCATCGGGCTTCAGGCCGATGAGGCGCGCCGACAGGCGCACGATGAGGTCCTCGAACGCCATCCGCTGGTCGAGCGCCTGGGTGATGCGTTCGCGGTCGCTGACGTCGTAGATGATGCCGATGATCAGGTTGCGGCCCGGGATCGGATAGCGCGCCACCTTCAGTTCGCAGGGGATGTCGCGCGCCTCCGCATCACGCAGGATCCAGGGCGCCGTGGGGCTCTCGCCGGCGAAGGTGCGCGCCACCAGCTCGCGCGCCCAGTCGTCGGTCGGCCGGCCGCCCTTCTGCAGCGGCGGGCTGGCCTCGAGCGGCGTCATACCGACGATTCTCTCGCGTGGATACTTGAGCAGCTCCACCCAGCGCTGGTTGACGTCCACCAGCCGGAAGGCCTCGGGGTCGAACACGAAGATCGCCGCCGGGCAGTACTCCACCAGCACGCGGTTGCGCGCCTCGCTCGACTTCAGCGCCTGCAGGTTGCGGGTGATCTTGTCCGCCATGGCGTCGAAGGAGCGACCCAGGCGCGCCACCTCGTCGTGGCCGTTGAAATCGACGCGCACCGAGGTTTCGCCGGCGGCCAGCCGCTCGGCGGCATCGGCCAGGCTTTCCAGGCGCCGCGTCAGCAGGAAGCCGATCGCAAGCCCGGCCAGCGCGATCAGCGACATGCCGAGCGCAGCGATGATCAGCGTGCGGTCGCGCGCGGCGTCCAGCACCTGCTCGAGCCGGGCGTCCGTTGCGCCCGGCGGCGGTGACAGCGCATACAGCTGCCAGATGACGGCCGCCATCATGACGGCCTCCAGCAGGAACACCGTCAGGGCGATGCGGTACTTGAGGGACATGCGTTTCCCTTGCCGCCTCCTGTCCGGGGCGCGCCAGATGAAAACGAGACTAGCCACGCCCCCTTGCGGCGGCCAGAGAGGATTTTGCCCATCGGAAACTGCCGTTTATACAGCGGCTTGTGCCGCCGCCAGAGTTTCGCGCAGCTGCGCGGGCGCCAGGTAACGAGCCGGCGGACGCCCCTCGATGGCCCGCACCAGCTCGACCACCCTGGCGTTGACCGGGGTCGGCATGCCGATGCGCTGGCCGAGCCTGACGATCTCGCCGTTGAGCTGGTCGATCTCGGTCGGCCGGCCGCGCTCGATGTCGGACACCATCGAGGGATAGGAGGCCGCGGTCAGGCCGTTGCGAACCCTGGCGAACCACCACGGCAGCGGCCCGCCATGCAGCAGCAGTCGCCGGTAGTTGCGGTAGGAGATCGGCAGCACCAGCGTGTAGGGGATGCCGGCGCGCTCCAGCGCGGCCACCGACTCGTCCAGCACCATGACGAAAGACTCGGTCATGGCCTTGATGGTCAGCATGTCCTTGAAGGTGCAGTGCGTGACCGCGCAGATGGCGTTGTTGAGGTTGATCAGCAGCTTGCCCCAGGCGGCGGCCTCGCCGGCGGCGCGGCGCACGGTCAGGCCGCTGCCGCGGAACAGCTCGAACAGCGCCGCATCCTCGCTGGCGAGGTACACCTCGGCGCGCGTGGTGATCTGGGCGTGCAGCGGCGCCGGCAGCTGCGCGTTGAACATGATGGTGAGGTTGGCGACATTCGCACCCGGGAATGCCTCGCGCAGGCGTTGCGCAATGCCGACGCCGTTGAGGCAGGAAATCAGCCGCACACCGGGCGGCAGCGGCTGCGGCAGCGACGCCAGCAGCCCGGCCAGGGCCGGGTGCTTGACGCAGATGAAGACGTTCTCGACCCCGGCCAGCGACAGGTCGGTGACGATGGCGGGCACCGGCGTGACCAGCGGCGCGCCGCCGCCGGCGCGCTCGAGGCGCAGTTCGCGTGCGTCACGGAAGGCGGGCAGGTCCTTGTCGCGCAGGTAGAAGGCCACCGGACGGCCCGCGTGCAGCAGGTGTGCGGCCAGCACCGTGCCGACCGCGCCTGCCCCGATGATCAGATTCATGCCCGCCATACCTGCCATGCCTGCCCCTCGCTACCGCCTTCCCATCCTGCCAGAATTCCCTGTACCCACACCGGACCCTGCCATGCGCACCGAAACCGAAATCGAAGCCGCCGCCTTCCGTCGCCTGCTGGCGCACCTGGACTCGCGCCGCGATGTGCAGAACATCGACCTCATGAACCTGGCCGGCTTCTGCCGCAACTGCCTGGCCAAGTGGTACCGGACCGAGGCCGAGGCGCGCGGCCTGGCCCTGAGCGACGAGCAGGCCCGCGAGCGCATCTACGGCATGCCCTACGCCGAGTGGAAGACCCGCTACCAGCGCTGATGTCTCCAAAAATAGTCCTTTAAAATCAGCAAGTAAGCCGGCCGGCCCGCAAGGCCTACTGATTTTTTACGACGATAGCTGGATTTTTATGCATTGCCCGGCCGCCCCCGACTGCCTAGCCTGTGGGCTGATGCGAAAAGCCGGAGATGCCGCAACGTGGTTTGACGCTGGCGTCCGGCCTCGACTAGCTTTGGCCAGGGGGAGCGTTCCGTCGATGAACCCAGCAGCTGCCAGCCGCCCCGCGGCTTCCATGGGGCCCGACTTCTATCGCCGTTTCGCCGAACTGCTGGTGGACGGCGGGCTGCTGACGCGCCGCGAGGTCGAGCTGGCCCTGCGCGAAGCGCGGCGCGCGCGCGAGCCGCTGGGACAGTGGCTGGTCCGACACGGACGGCTGAAACCACAGCACTTGGCACTGGCGCGGCGGCTCGAGCTGCTGCTGGTGCGGCATCGCGGCGGACTCAGCCTGGCCGAGCTGCTGCGCGCCAGCGGCGAGCTCAGCCCGGGCGAACTCAAGCGTGCGCTCGAGCTGCGCGCCCGCACCGGCCAGCCGCTGGCCGAAATCCTGCTGGCGGGCGAGGGGGCACGACGCAGACGCGCGCCGCGCGGCCATAACCTGTCGCCACTGGCCGCCGCGGCCAGCGCCGCGGCGGTTGCGGTCTGCGCCTGGATGCTGGCGCCCGCCCCTGCGACGGCCATCGTCACACCCACGCACGTCGCACTGCCGAAGCCCCTGGCCAGCGTGCCGGCCGGTGCCGACCTGCGCTTCGCCTCGCTGGGCGACATCACGCCGCACCTGCAGCGCCTGCGCCAGCGCCCCGGCCCCTACCGCCGGCCGCCGCAAGTCGCCGAGCACGCGCGCCTGCGCGCCACCCAGCTCCGCCCGCTGGTGGCGCAGTACGCCCGCCAGTACCGGCTGCCGCCGGAACTGATCCTGGCCGTGATCGAGCAGGAGTCCTCGTTCAACCCGCAGGCGCAGAGCGCCCGGAACGCCATCGGCCTGATGCAGCTGGTGCCGGACGAGGCCGGGCGCGAGGCCTACCGCTACGCCGAGCGCCGCGCCGGCACGCCGACGCTGCAAGAACTGCAGGACCCGCAGACCAACATCCGCCTCGGCAGCGCCTATCTGCGGCTGCTGCTCGACCGGCACTTCGACGACATCGAAAGCGAAGACGCGCGCGTGGCGGTGGCGCTGGCCGCCTACAACTGGGGCCCGACGCGCATGCGCAAGGCGCTGGAGCGCCATGGCCTGCCGGATTCGGTGGACGAGGTCGAGGCGCTGCTGGAAAAGCACGCGCCGGCGGAAACCCGCGATTACGTGCGCAAGATCACCGGCCGCATGGAGGCCTTCGGCTAGCCGGCCGCGTTCTCCGCCGGCACCGTGACGGCGCCGACCCGCGCGAATTCCAGCGCATCGTCGCGCAGGCTGCCGAAGCGCAGCAGGAAGATGTCCAGGAAATAATTCTGGTACAGCCGCCAGGGCGCGCGCGAGCCCTGCTTCGGGAAGCTGTCGATCGCGCGCAGCACATAGCCCGAGGAAAAGTCGATGAACGGCTCCGGCCGGACGCTGGGATCGGTGTTGCGCGGCGTGCATTGCCGGTAGCCGTGCCGGTCCATGTAGTTGAGCAGGCGACAGACATACTCGGCGGTCAGATCGGCTTTCAGGGTCCAGGAGGCATTGGTATAGCCGACCGCGAAGGCCATGTTCGGGATGCCGCTCAGCATCATGCCCTTGTAGCCCATGGTCTTCGGCAGCTCGACCGGCTGGCCGTCCACGCTGAATTGCAGGCCGCCCAGCGCGACCAGCGACAGCCCGGTGGCGCTGACGATGATGTCGGCCGCGAGTTCCTGCCCGGATTTCAGCCGGATGCCCTTTTCGGTGAAGCTTTCGATGTGGTCGGTGACCACCGAGGCCTTGCCGCTGCGCAGCGCCTTGAACAGGTCCGCATCCGGCACCAGGCACAGGCGCTGGTCCCAGGGGTTGTACGGCGGTTTGAAGTGCCGGTCGATGTCGAACTTCGGCCCGAGCTGCTGGCGCAGGCCGGCGCGGATCAGTTTCTTGACCAGGTTCGGCGCGCGCCGGCTGAGCACGAAAACCAGCATGGCCAGACACACGTTCTTCCAGCGCGTCAGCGCATAGGCGGCCCGGGCCGGCAGGATGCGACGCAGAAAATTGGCGATGGCATCCTGCGCCGGTAGCGTGATGATGTAAGTGGGCGTGCGCTGCAGCATGGTGACGTGCGCGGCTTGCTCGGCCATCGCCGGCACCAGGGTGACGGCGGTGGCGCCGCTGCCGATCACCACCACACGCTTGCCGCGGTAGTCGAGATCCTCGGGCCAGTGCTGCGGATGGATGAAGCGGCCGCCGAACCGATCCACGCCCGGGAAGTCCGGCGTGTAGCCGGCGTCGTAACGGTAATAACCGCTGCACAGGTACAGGAAATTGCAGGTCAGGCGCACGATTTCCCTGGCTGGGCCGCGCTCGGCCTCCACCGTCCAGCGCGCCTCGCGGCTGGACCAGCTGGCGCGCAGCACGCGGTGCTGGTAGCGGATCGCCTGATCCACGCCGTAGTCCCGCGCCGTCTGCCGCAGGTAGTTGAGGATCGCGGGCCCGTCGGCGATCGCTTTGGCCTCCTTCCACGGCCGAAAGGAATAGCCGAGGGTGTACATGTCGGAGTCCGAGCGGATGCCCGGGTAGCGGAACAGATCCCAGGTGCCGCCGCTGGCTTCGCGCGCTTCGAGAATCGCGAAGCGCTTGCCGGGGCATTTCATCTTGAGGTGGCAGGCGGCGCCGATGCCGGACAGGCCGGCGCCGACGATCAGGACGTCAACATGTTCAACGGACATGGGCGATACTCGATTCCTTGTCTCAACGGCAATTTAGGCGCCACCGGCCGGTGGCTACAATGACCGCCGGCGACCATGGGGAACATACTGCGACATGCCGCCGGCACGGGCTATGGCCGTCGGGCCGTCAGGCGCCGGCCGCACCGCCACCGGCGACCACGCGGATCCAGCTCCTCGCGCTGCAAAGCCAGCGGGTCGTTTCACGGACAAGGCCGGTCGCCGGAGGAACGCGTGCCCCCCTCCGCCAAGCCCTGACAGTTCGTCGAAAAACCCAACTCATGGCTTCGACCCCGCCAGGGCGCTAACCTTCTCCGCAGCGGAGAAGGAAAGCGCACATGACGGCGGGCGACGAGCTCAAGCTGCTGGGCCTGGCGGCCGCGCTGGGCATCGGCCTTTTGATCGGCATCGAGCGCGAGCGCCGGCAGAGCGCGCGCCCGCAGCGCGCGCCAGCCGGCATCCGCACCTTCACGCTCGCTGCGCTGCTCGGGGCGCTGAGCTTTTCGCTGGGCACCGCGGCGCTTGCGGTGGCCGGCGCCGTGATCGGGCTGCTGGTGGTCGTGGGTTACGCGCGCTCGGCGGGCGAGGCGGACCGCGGCCTGACCACCGAGGTCGCGCTCGTCACCACCTTCCTGCTCGGCGCGCTGGCCCTGCGCGATACCGCGCTGGCGGTGG